>JBEPXK010000623.1:0-2729 GCA_041641915.1 Planctomycetota bacterium | reverse complement strand
AAATGGGCCGTAGGCCCGCAGAAAACGCGGCCGGAGGCCGCGAACCCCGACCGAGGCCGTGGGGGTATGCGCCGAAGGCGCGAGGGGGCAGCGCCCCCTTTGATGGAGGCGTCAGTTGTGACGCGCAGGGGGCTGGAGTCGGGGCGCCCGCGCCGCACCATGGCCGCCATGCTGCGCTCGCTTCCCCTCGGGCTGGTGGCCTTCACCGCCGCCTATCTCCTCGCCGCCGTGGTCGGGGCGCTGATGACCGGCAACGCCGAGTTCGTCCTCTACCTCGTGGTCATGCTGGTGGTCATCGCCGTACTCGTCGCGGTGCACCTGAAGGTCCGGCTCCACCCGGTCTGCCTCTGGCTGCTGAGCATCTGGGGACTGGCGCACATGGCCGGTGGCCTGATCCCGATCGGGGACGGCGCGGTGCTTTACGACTGGCACCTGATCCCCGGCGGGTTGAAGTTCGACCAGCTGGTCCACGCTTACGGCTTCGGCGCCACCACCTGGCTCTGTTGGCAGATTCTCGATCGCCGGCGTGATCCCGCCACGCCGCGCACCGGCGTCTTGGTACTGGCCGGTTTCGCCGGCATGGGTTTCGGCGCGCTCAACGAGGTGATCGAGTTCGTCGCCACCCGCGTATTGCCGGAGACCAACGTCGGCGGTTACGTCAACACCGGCTGGGACCTGGTCGCCAACCTCGTCGGCGTCAGCGTGGCCGTGGTTCTGATCGCGCTCTGCGACCGCGACGCCTCGAGACCGACCACGCCACCTGGCGGGCGGGCTTCCGGCTGAGCCGCACGGACATCCTCAACCGCGCACCTTCTGCCTGGCCACCCAGGCGCAATGGCGGCGAATGGCCGGATCGCTGCGCAGGGCCTCGATATCGGTGAACCGCTCGGCCAGGGTCTGTTCGTCGTAGAGATCGTGGATGCCGTCGTGGCACAGGCGGCAGATGGCGATGCCCGCCGCGCGCCGCTGACGATCGTAGCGTTTGCGGTACCGCGTACGGCGGTGCATCTTCTTGGGGATCAGATGATGAAAGGTCAGGGCGCAGGTGCGACCGCACAGCGGACAGGGTGCGTCGCTCTCGCCCCCGCGACTCATATTGCCAGTCGCTCCCGAACCGTGGAGCCCCGATGGGGCTCAGGCATCGCGCAGTTTGAGCACGGCCGCACCCAGGCGCTCGAGCGTCGCCTGCTGACCGAGCACGGCCATGGTATCGAACAACGGCGGACTGGTGCGCCGACCGCTGAGCGCAACGCGCACGGTCATGAAGAAATCCTTGGGTTTGTAATTCTTCTCGGCAGCGAAATCGCGCACCGCCGCCTCGATGCACTCCGCGTCCCAGACGAACGCGCGGTCCTTCTTGAGTTTCTTGCGCAGGCGTGCGGCGAGGCCGTCGAGCGCGGCACGGGTCTGGCCGGCGTCCCACTTCTTGGGCATCAGGTCGGCCGCCGTGGGGGCGACCTCACTCGCGAAGAAGAAATCGGCGAGAAAGGTGAAATCGCCGCCGAAGGTCATGCGCTCGCGCAGCAGCGGCAACAACTCAGCGAGCCGGGCGTCGATGTCGCGATGGATCGCCGCGCTCATCTCGGCGTCGCTCTGCGAGCGGAACCACTGGCCCTGGACGTGGCGTAGCTTCTGGCGATCGAACACCGGCCCGCCGACGCTCAGGCGGTCGAGGTCGAACACCCGCACCAGTTCGTCGAGGCCGAAGATCTCGCGGCCGTCGGGGTGGCTGTGGCCGATGAGCGCGAGGAAGTTCACCAGCGCGCCGGGCAGGTAGCCGTGCTTGCGATACCACAGCAGATCGGTCGGGTTCTTGCGCTTGGAGATCTTGGAGCGATCGGCGTTGCGCAGCAGGCCGACGTGGATCAGCTCGGGCGGCTCCCAGCCGAGGTGCTCGTAGAGCCACAGGTGCTTGGGCACCGATTTGATCCACTCCTCGGCCCGGATCACGTGGGTAATGCCCATATGATGATCGTCGACCACCGCGGCGAAGTGGTAGGTCGGCCAGCCGTCGGTCTTGATCAGTACCTGGTCGTCGACCTCGGCCCAGGGCTGGACGATCGGCTGCCGCCGCAGGCGATCGGTGAAACTGCACTCGCCGCTCAGCGGTGCCTTCATCCGCACCACGTGCGCCTCACCGGCCGCCGCCCGGCGCTCCGCCTCGGCCGGGGCGAGCTCGCGACAGTGGCGATCGTACATGGTGCGCTCGCCAGCGGCCTCCTGCGCCGCGCGGACCCCGGCCAGCCGCTCGGGGCTGCAAAAGCAGCGATAGGCGTGCCCGGCGTCGAGCAGACGGGCGATCTCGCGATCGTAGATCCCCGCGTCCTTGCGTTCGCTCTGGGTATAGGGGCCGTGCTCGCCGCCCTGGGCCGGCCCCTCGTCGGGGTCGAGCCCGAGCCAGGCGAGCGACTCGAGGATCGCCTGCTGCGAACCGGGGCTGCAGCGGCTGCGGTCGGTGTCCTCGATGCGCAACACGAAACTGCCGCCATGCCTGCGCGCCATGCAATAGTTGAGCATGGCGATATAGGCGGTACCGACATGCGGATCGCCGGTGGGGCTGGGGGCTACGCGAACGCGGACACTCATCGGCACCTCCGGCCGGGCCATCCTTGGCCAGGCCGAAGGCGATCAATCGGAATCCGCAGGCGGCCGCCGGGCTTGCGCCGGTGCGCTGGAGCGTAGGGTGTCGAGCTTCCGGAATCCGCGCGAGGAAAGTCCATGTCCCCACG
>JBEPXK010000622.1:0-2731 GCA_041641915.1 Planctomycetota bacterium | reverse complement strand
ACAGCAACTTCGCCGGCGCGCTATCGAGCGGAGGCTGGACGCAGGCGGCCGAGGACCATGGCTTTCTGCTGATCGTGCCCGAGCACGACAACCCGAACCGCGACAGCTTCCTGTCGCTCAACGGCAGTAGCCTCGATGTCACCGCCACCCGCAACCGGGTCGACGCCATCCTGACCATGATCGCCGACGGCGTGCGCGACCACTACGAGGTCGATCTCACGCGCATCGTCTTCCTCGGTTTCTCGGAAGGGGCCCACTTCGCGGATCTGGCTGCCTACTGGCGCTCGGCGCACCTGCACGCCGCCGTCGTCTACGCGGGCGGCGTCACCGGCAAGGATTTCGACGATCCGCGCCGCATCATCCCCCTGTGGTTCACCACCGGCCAGGACGACGCCTTGATGTGGCCGGCGGCCTACCACGCCGCCAAGGCCTGGCACGATGCTGGCGCCACCGTCAATGGTGGCTTCCCCGAGGGGGTCGCCCACCACTTCACCAATCTCTGTGGCACCAGCTCCGGCAACCCCGACGACGTGTTCCCGACCTTGATGGCCGCCGCGATCACCTCCTTGGCGACCCCGATCCCGGCCGAGGACGAGACGCTGCGCACCGTCAGCATCCGCACCACGGTGGACGGCGACCGGTCCTGGACCTGCACGCCGGGGCCGCAGGCGTGGGCGAGCGGCGACGGCACCCGGTTTTTCGTCGGCCTACGCGCGGACGTCGACCACGTTCTCGGCCTCGGCGAGGCCCCGGCCACCGTCGCCGCGATCGCGTCGCCCTTCCAACCCGACCCGGACTTCGAAGCCGCGGCTGTGGCGCCGAACGGAGACGGTTGACATGCACCTGGCGCGTAAGCTCGCAGCATTGCTGCTGACCGCGCCGTTGATGGCTGCTTCGGCCAGCGAAACCGCAGACTGGACCATCCTCGTCTACATGGGCGTCGGCGAAACGGTGGTCGAGGAGACCGGCGTCAACGATTTCCTGGAGATGGCCGAGGTCGGCAGCGACGCGCACGTGACCATCGCCGTCACCATGCAGCGCAGCGACAACAGCGAACGACGCTACGGTGACTGGACCGGTTCGCGACGCGGCCGCGTCGACGCGGGCGATGTCCCGAATGCCGACTGGGGCACCGCCATCGGCAACCCCGGCTACTGCCAGGAGCAGACGCTGGTCGACTTCATCGAATGGGGCACCACGAACTTCCCGGCACAGCGCTACGCGCTGGTCCTCTACGGTCACGGCAACGGCATGAGGGGCATGCTCACCGACTACAACCCCGCAACCGACGCCTACGAGGATCTGACCTACGAACGCATCGTCGGTGCCCTCACGACCACCGGGCTGCACTGCGATGTCATCGCCACCGCGATCTGCAACGGCGGCATGTGGGAAGCGGCGCACTATCTGGCCCCGCACGCCGATGCGCTGGCCGCTTCCGAGCGTCGCCTGCAGACGCCGACGGGCTGGCCGTGGGACCTGTGGCTGGCCGATCTGGCCGCGGACCCCAGCATGGACGGACCGGACCTCGCCACCGCCATCGTCGACCGCTTCGCCGACGATCCGGCCGACGACGACAGTCAGACCATGTCCGCCATCGACCTCGCCGCCTTCAGCGCCTATCCGCACGGCGCCAAGACGAAGCTCGACCTCTACGCCGCGCTGGCGCAGCACCACGGCGATCACGCCTGCTTCGAACGCATCGACTGGGACAACCTCGCCCCCTACCCGATCGGCTACACGCCGATCTGGGGCGTCGATGTCGGCACCTACCTGGCGCCCATCGCCGCCGACACGGCGGTACCGCTCGCGATCCGCAGCGCCGCCCAGGATGCCCTGGTGGCGCTGGACAACGCCGTCATCGCCAATGTCAGCGTCGGCGACCGTGGCGACACCGGGCTGGCCATCTACGCTCCCTATCATCTCCCGGCGCGCCTGTACTACCCCTCAGCCCTCCACGATTACCAGGAACTCGCGCAACGCTTCACCGACCAGAGCCCGTGGGACCAGTACTGGAACCGCATCTACTGGGAATACGAAGCGAGACAGGACCGCGACCACGCGCACCCGCTCGACACCGAGGGCCCGCTGGTGACCAGCGCCATCCTCGGCGGGCCCACCGCCGACAGCTGGAACAGCGTCACCCTCACCTTCAGCGAGGAAATGGCGATGCCGACCTTCGTGACCGCCGACGACGTGCCGGTGTGCACCGGCCCCGGCGGCACCGACCTGACCATCATCGCGCACCGCTGGCACGACGCGCAAACGCTGATCGTGGAATTCACGCTCCAGGCCGCTACCGGTAATTACCGCATCGGCCTCGGCCCCGACATCCTCGACGCCAGCGGCAACGCCATGGACCAGGACGCGGACGGCAGCCCGGGCGAGAGCGCCGACGACCGCTTCACCGCGGAGTTGCCAGCCCGCATAGCAGGCCGCGCCATCACCGTCGCGGTGCTCGATGCACAGGGCCGGATCCGCGACGACATCGTCTGCACCATGGACGACGATCACGATGCCACGACGCTCCCCGACGGCTGCGCGCGCTTCGCCACCGATACGGCGAACGATCACCGCATCGCCTTCGCCGAAGCGCCGGGGGGCGTCGCCCGAGGCCCGGCTACCCGCTCCTGGCGGCTCGTGTCACGTCCCCGGTGAACTGGGGCAACCGATCGTAGCTGGGGCGCGCCGAAGGCGCGAGGGGGCAGCGCCGGCAGCGCCCCCTCTGAAG
>JBEPXK010000621.1:0-2743 GCA_041641915.1 Planctomycetota bacterium | reverse complement strand
CCTGCGCCTCGCGGCACCCGCACCGGCAACGCCTGCAGCTCACGCTCTACGCGCCGCACACGGTCCCGCAGGTCCATCACCTCCTGGTCGTCGATCACATTCCACCCCCAGCGATCTTGCGGATGTCGATTCCGTGCCACTCCGTGACCCACCAGTCCTGCACCCGCTCGTGGTGATAGCCGACCTCCACCACCGGCGTGCGAACGTGGTGCGTTTCGCCGCCAGCCTTGGCGTCGGCAATGACCTGGCCGAGCGCCGGCGCCCAGTCCTCCACACCGTGGAATCGCCGCGCATAGCGCAGCGGCACCCGTGCCGTGCCATACCACGCTACGTGCAGGGCGTGGTAATATGCTAGCCTATCGCGATCGTCACGCACCACCGGGCCAGAGTCGCGCCGTACCGCGGCGAACCCGTCGCCGCTCGCTGCGCCAAGGTCGATGATCGCACCGGGGTGCACCATATGGACCTGCATCTCCGGGAAGACCATGCGATGGTGCGTGCCAGTCGCATCGCCCGTCGCCAGCCGCACCGCATCTGGCAGAGCAACCGCCTGCGTGATCACCACCTGATCCCACGCGTACGTGCCCACGCCCTCGCTCGGGTCGCCGATCTCGCTCGACTCGACCCATAGACCCTCGGGGGTCACCCGCAGCACAGCGCCGGCTGCCTCCACCGCGTCCACGTACGAATCGTCAGCCAGACGCAGGAACACCTCCGGACGCCGCAGCGACACGCCGCCGTAATGGCTGGCGCCGTCATAGCGCGTTGGCGGATCGGCCGAATAGTCAACCCCCTCTAGCAGGGGAAGGTCGCGCATGTGCCGCATCAAAAGAGTCGATACCGCCCCCACGCCAGCGCCAGTAATCGAGCCGTCGTCCGCGCTGACGTACAGCGCGGACGTGAGCTCCCCGGCGTCACCATCGCCGGCCCTGCCGTCCCAGGCATAGGGCACCTGGTGCAGCGCATAGACAGGTCGAAAGCGCGGCGCGCCGGGATCGTCGGCAGCGTTCCTGGCAGTTTCCTCCGTGGTCTCCCACCCAGGCTCGAGCGTGCCGTCCACGTGCGCGGCAGTCCACGTGACCACTATCGCGCCCCCGATGGTCTCCACGTAATCCGCCACGTACTGTGATCGCTGCGCCATCGACCACCCGGCCACCTGCCGATCGCCGATCACGTCGATATCGATCGCCGTGGCGCGCGTGTCCGCGCCGTAAATAGAAACTTCCACGCCGTCACTCGGTCGCGCGTAGCTGATGTCAGCCCACGACCGCGCCGAAACCGACAGCCTGGCGCTCAGCTCGCCAGTGGGATCGCCGATGTCATCCGCCCAGTCGTACCACCCGACGCACAGCGACCGATCCGGCCGGAAAATGCTGGCCAGCACATCCCAAACACGCGTCCCGGCAGTCACTCGCCGGGCGGACACGCCGCTGAGCAGATCGGCCGCACCGCTCAGGTCGAACAGTGGCGCCGCATAATCGCGCCTCCCTGACCGCAGCGCATCGGCCACCACCTGCGAATCGTCCCAATACCCGGCATACTGTGAGTCACCAGGGTGCACATGATAGGTCAGATCGGCCCCATGCAGAAACCACGTGCTGCCGCTGGTGTCTCGCGTCGGCGACAGATCCCCATCGCGATCGCAATTCCAGCCAGGGTGCCCAGGCTGATTCCCGCGCGTGGTCGTGCCCACATGCAGCCCGTGGCGATACAGGTGCCATCGCCGTGCCCACCACGCCAGCGCATCCACCGCACGGTACCGTATGGACCCCATTGGGTATGGCCCAGCAGGCGGGTGCTCCGGCGTCACGAACGCCACGACCCCATGCCACACCGTCCGCCACAAACTGCCGCCGCCCAATGCATCCGCCTGGTAGACGTATGGCGCACGCTGAATGCGGATCTCGTGCCCAGCCAGATCGGGCACCGCCAGTTGATTCGTGTCCGGATCCCACCCGCCCAGGTCGGTCGTGCCGTCAGTCCCCGCGATCTTGGCCGCGCCGTCAGTCTCCAGGTACCCGCCGACCCACTCGAGCTCAGCCTCGCCGTGCTCCGGCAACGCGCGCCGCACGTACCACAGCAGCCGCAGGCCCCCGAGGTACGAGCGAAAAGCGGGCGCCTCCACCCACGGCCCGCCGGCGCCGGCGAGACGGTGCAAGACACGAATGACATCAGGCCTCTCCGGCATACTCAGGCCTCCACCACGCGCATATTGGCCACGTATTCCACGTGGCCCGGAAACACCGCATCCGCTGTCGCCAACTGCACCGCGCGATAGATCGCCTGGCCGTAAGCGTGCACCGCACGCTCCACGCGCTTGCCCGGCCGGCTAATCACGAGCTCACCGCGTCGCCCGTCGATCTCGGTCAGCTCCCGCTCGATGCGCAGCCCCTCAGCTGCCGTAGACACACCCACCAGCGCGTGGAACCGAAACCGCCGGCCCGTGTAACGCAGAACGCCAACAAATACGCCGTCCGCGCCAGTCGCAGTAATTTCCCGCGTCTCTGCGCGCGCGCCCCACGGCGGCAGATGCGGGCTCAGCACAGCGTGAAACCGCTGCGAGTACGACGCCCGACCACTATCGCGCGTCGGGAAATTACGGACCTCGCCTTCATGCGCCGCCATCGCTTACCCCTACTGATCCATATCCAGGCGAGAGCCTGTCGTCATAAGCGACTCAATCCGCTCCAGCGTTCGCGCAGCCCGCTCGCGCGCCTCCTCGCTGCGCTCGCTGAGATCCGCA
>JBEPXK010000620.1:0-2745 GCA_041641915.1 Planctomycetota bacterium | reverse complement strand
CCGCGGCCGAAGCCAAACGTCAGGCGGTGATCACGGCGATCGAGGCGCGCAAGCCGGCCGCCGCGGCCGCGGCGCTCGAGGAGCTGCCGGCCGACGAACGCCCGCCGGAGCTTGCCACGCGCATCGAGTCGCTGGCTGAACGCCAGCAGCTCGCCTGGGAGCTGATCGAGCGCAAGCGCGAAGAGCTGGCCTACCAGAAGATCAAGCAGTTGCTGCCGCATCTGGCGACCTATCCCGAGCTGCAACCGCGCGCCACGGCCCTGGGCGAGGAGATCGCGGCGTTGGAACAACAGTGGGACGCGGCGCTGTCGCGCGCGGAGGGGCACGCCGAACAGGCGGCCTGGGTGGAAGCCGGACAGGCGCTGGCCGCGATGCCGGCTGGCGAGGCGACGCTCGGCGCAGAGCGCGAGCAGCGACGCGCGGCCCTGGCCGAAGGCATCGGCGCCGGCATCCAGCCGGAGATCGACGAACGCATGGGCCGATTGATCACGCTCATCCGCGCCAAGCGCTACGCCGACGCGCGTGCGCTGGGTACCGAATTGCTGCCGTTGGCCGAGCTCACCGGTCAGGGCGAACGCATCGAGCAGCTGATCGCCCGGCTCGACGAGCTTCAGGAAACAGGAGAACCCGATGAGGACCCGTGAGATCGCCTGGCGTGGTGACGCCGGCATCGTTCCGCTTGTTTTCGCCCTGATCCCGCTGCTGACGATCGCCCTGTTCTGCGGCGGCTGCGGCGGTGGTGGTGGTGGCGGCGCGCGGCGCGCGAGCGACCGGCCCCCCGGTTGGGTCGATGATCCGCCGGAGATGCCGGGGATGATGTACACCGTTGGCCGGGCCCGCGGCGATGACCGCGCCACGGCCATCGACCAGGGCAAGCGCGAACTCGCCGCGCAGATCCAGCTCAGCGTGCAGGGCGAGCGCACGATGATCGATGAATATTACGAGAGCGCCGATAGCGAAGGCAACCGCGCCGAACGGATGAACTCCTACGTCCGCGATCAGATCTCCACCGCGGTCTCGCAGGAGAATCTGCCCGGCGTCGAGGTCGACGAGACTGCGCAGGTCGGCAGCTACACCTACGCCCTGATCGCCTTCGACCGCAGCGAGTGGGCGATGCAGCTGCGCAAGCAGCTCGAGGATCTCGACCGGCGCATCGAAGGCTTCGAGGTCGACTATCGCGAGGCCGAACGCCCGTTGGCGCGGGCGACCGATCTCTACGAACGGATCATGCCGGTGATCATCGAGCGCGAGGAGGTCGCCCGGCGCTTGCGGGTGGCCGACCCGCGCGGCGATATCCCGCCGTTGCCCTTCGATCTCGACGCCTTGATGCGTTACATCGCCCGCTTGGTGGCCACCGTCACCGTCCGCCTCGAACTCGACCAGAGCGCTGCGGGCCTGCGGCCGCAGATCGTCGAAGCGATGGCCGCAGAGGGATTGAGCGTGGTGGCTGCTGATGCCGAGGCTCGCCTTGCGCTGCGTCTGGCCTTGACCACCCGCTCGGCCAAGACTGGCGACGGGACCATTCGCTACACCGGTCTGCTCAAGGGCACCCTGACCGACCTGGGCACCGAGCGCATGCTCGGCGGCATCGACCTTTCGCGGCGCAGCAGCTCGCGTGACATGGCGGTGGCAAAGGAATATCTCGAGAAGAAACTCGGCCAGGCGATCGCCGAGGAGCTCGACGAGCAGATCATCGCCATGGTCTGCCGTTGATGCTCGGGCCCGCGATCCACGCTTTACCCCTCCACCCTTAAGCCTATCATTCCCTTCTTCACCATTTCCCGCGCATCACCCCTCGATTCGCTACGGAGAGACAACCATGCGTATCGCCTCAACTCTGCTGTTCGCCATCGCGCTGCTCGGCCTGTTCGCCGGCTGCGGTGGCAAGGACGACAACCCCCGCCCGCTCGTCGGCGGCATCGAATACCCGGTGTGGGTCGGCAACCCCTTCGCCGAAGGCCAGTTCGGCGCGGTCGGCATCTCCAAGGGCAGCCTCGGTGGCGATCCCGAGAAGCGCGCCCGCGCGTTGGCTCGCGGTCGGGTCGAACTCGGCCGGACCATCAGCACCAAGGTCCAGGCCGCCTACAAGCAGTGGTTCAAGGAAGGCGGCGAAATCTTCAAGGAAGGCCAGGAGATCGACGAGAACAAGATGGCGATGGAGATGTCCGAGAACGTCTCCAAGCAGCTGACCAACCAGATCATCACCGGCAGCCATTCTTACCGTATCTGGGAGCATCCCAAGAATCAGAACCTCTATATGTGGGTGATCGTCGATCAGGAGAAGCTCGAGGTACTGCAGCGCCAGATCAAGGCCCAGGCGTCCAAGGAAGCGCAGAAGCGCTCCTTCATCAAGGCTGAGATCAAGGCCGAGGAAGCCTTCAACGAACTCGAAGCGGCCATCGACCGCGAGCTCGCCCGCGAGCAGGGCGTGGTCGAGGGTGGCGCTCCCACGGCTGACAGCTGACCCGAGCGCAAGCGCGACGACGCCAACAGAACCGGGGCCGATGGCCCCGGTTCTGTTGTTATTGGGCGGCGGCAACGGGCTGATGACCAGTGCTTCGTCGTCCGGTCCACCGGTGTGCTGACGGCCTGGGGTCGCCCGGCGCGGCCGCGACGTCGCGGTACGGCCAGCGGTCGTATTCGCAGTCGCTGGTGCCAAGCGGGTGGCGGTTGGAGGCGAGCCGGGAACGGAGCGTCGGGTCGTCGTATCTGCTCCGGTGTATGACACCGTCGACGCTCGCCGTG
>JBEPXK010000619.1:0-2746 GCA_041641915.1 Planctomycetota bacterium | reverse complement strand
GGGTCGTATTGAATCTGGTGATCAGCCAGTTCCTGCACGCCGCTGCGGTCGATGACGCGATGGATCACGCGTTCGGTGCAGCGATGGCGTTCGCCCGGTCGGAAGTCGATGGCCACCGATTGGTGGCGGGTGTAGCGGGAGCTCTGCCGGGCATCGAAGGGCTTGGTCGCGATGACCGCCGTCGGGGGCAGGGGAACGGGATCGAGGTGTTCGACGATGCCCACACGACTGCCTTCCCCGAGCAGGGCCTTGATGTGGAGCAGCAGTTCCTGGACCTCGACGTTGCCGGGCTGCATCTGCAGGCAGCGCTCGAGCAGGCCGCGAGCGGTATGGAATTCCTCCTCATGCAGGGCCAGGTGGGCGCGGTCCAGCAGGACCTCGGGGTCTTCGCCCCAGCGTTCGGCCACGGTGGCCAGCAATTCCCTGGCTTGATCGAGTGCGTCGCGTTCGCGGGCCAGCAGCGCGCGATGGCGCAGGAGCGTGCGATCGTCGATGGCGGCCGCGTGGGCGTCGACGACGGCCGTGGCCTGAGCGTGTTGTCCCTGTTCGGCCAGCAGACGGCTGTGGCGCAGGATGAGCTCGGGATGCGGATCCAGCTCGGCGCAGCGGGCGGCGAAGGCGATCGCTGCCGGTAGGCGCTGGTTCGACTCGAGCGCGTCGAGCATGCGCTCGACGAACACCTGGTCGCGAAAGCCGCTGGCGAGGCAGCGATGTGCGTCGGCCAGCGCCGCGTCGATGTCGCCGGTCGTGGCGAGAGCGATCGCGCGGTAACCGCGCAGTAGCTGATGATCAGGGAGGTGTTCGCAGGCGGTGGTCGCGGCGGCGATCAGCTCGGCCCAGCGTCCGGAGCTGTCGAGCAGTTCGAGCAGGCCTTTGTGTGTCGTGTCCAGAGATGGGGCCAGTCGCGTTGCATAGCGGTACCAGTCGATGGCGACCTGGGTCCGGCGGTCTGCAGCGGCGAGGTCGCCGAAACTGCAGGCGAGATGGGCCGCGATGTGTGGCTCCGGTTGCGGGGCCTCAGCTTGGGGAGCCAGGGACGCGACGAGGCGCCGTAGTTCGCTGAGCGTGTCCTCCATCCGGGTCCAGGCGAGTCCGAGCTCAAGCACGTCATCACGCCAGCGATACCAGAGCAGGTTGTACTCATGTCCCTGGTCGACCGGGATCCGCGTGCTCGCCATGACCAGCCCGGTGTCCGGGTCCGGTTGATCGCGCTCAAGCGGGAAGCCGGCGACTCCTGCCAGCCCCGCGAGCACCCGCTCGATGGCGCTGCGGGTCGGTCTGCGGCCGGCGAGGGGCAGCGCGGTGAACAATACGGCGCTATTGGCGTCGTCGATGAAGCCGAGGTGGAAGGCGCGCTGCCAATCGCCCAGTTGATCAGTGCGGTGCCAGCCTTCAGGCAGCTCCGGCCAACGCAATGCGAGGCGCGGCGCGACGCCGCCACGGTCGGGTGCGGCCGGTGCGAAGCTGATGTCCCGCAAGACTGTGTTCATCCAGCTACGATACTGGTGCGGTGCTCCGGCGCCCCAGGTGAGCACCTGATAGCCACGGTTCCCTGCAGTGCCGACCCAATGGCAGAAATGCAGCGTCAGGAAGCCGGTGTCGGCTTCACGGGTGAAGAGCTCGCCGGTAGCCCCGTCGACGGGCTTTGGCTCCGATTCACCCAGGGTGGATTGCGGATCGGTGACGAAAGGGCTGCGCACGGCCGCGGCGAAGGATGCGAAATCGTCGAAGTTGCCGGTCAGATCCTCTGCGATGACCGCCACGTAGTGCTGTTTGCCACGGAGGAAGAGGCAGTCGAAATCCGGGTTGGCGGACTGGGGATCAGGATGTTTGCGAAAACCGGGTGGGGCGAGGATGGTGTAACCCAGCCGGGGGTTGGCGTGTGCGGCCCGGTTCTCGGTGGCGAGCAGCGCGTCCATCTCCGCGATGACGTCAGGTGGCGTGAGCCGGATCGCCGGTTCTTCGGCTTCGTCGGACTCTGCGGCAAGAGGTGTCAGGAAGATCAGCAGCAGACAGCAGGTGCGGGCAACGGGCATCGAGCAAAGACTTACAGCGATCGTCGACGCGCGGCAAGGGGTTTGCACCGGGCCTACCAACCCCACACTGTGCGTATCCGGCCGTATCGCCGGCGCCGGTTTGGCCATGGAGTCCACATGCGTGAATTGTTGCTGCTCCTGTTCGTCTGTTCAGTGCCCTGTGATGCTGCCCAGAGCTACTGGGAGGCGGACGGCCTCGGCACCGCCCTGCAGTGGTCGGTGACGATGCCGGGGTCCGATCGTGCGCGCGACATGGAGCAGCTGCTGGTCGGTCGCGATGGGCACGGCAGGCCGCAGCTGCGACTGCAGGACTCTGACGGATCCGCGGTCCATCTCAGGTGGCCGCTGCCCACCACCAGGCTCAAGACCCCCGAAGCCGCCGGGTTCAGCTGCGACGACCGCACCGGTGCCGAGGCGGTCGTCGAGATCGGTGGCGAGGCACACGCCTGCCGCCGCATCCGCTGGTATCGTCGGCAACCCCAGGATGGGGAGGAGGCGGCGCCAGACGGGAGTGGGTTCCAGCCAACGACAGATACGCCGGGCGATGTGCTCACGCTGTACCTCGGCTCGCTGCAATCCACCTCGGTCTGTGCCGTCATCGCCGAGGATGACGCGGCGTTGCTGCTGCCGCCCGGATGTCTCGAGGTGCGGTGGCTCCGCGCGACGACGGCGGGACGCATCCGCGTGATCAGGAAGGTGCACGAGGCCGC
>JBEPXK010000618.1:0-2753 GCA_041641915.1 Planctomycetota bacterium | reverse complement strand
ATGTCCAGCAGAACTCGGTCTACGGGTTGACCACGTCGAGCACCCTGACCGCGGGGCAGACCGCGCGCAGCACGACGCAGAAGGCCTCGCCGCAAGACCCGACAGCGGTGGACAGCGTCAGCACGACCGCGCCGGCAACGGGCGGGCCCATGCGCACCGTCTACGCGGTGCAGGAGCGCCACGCGGTATTGCGCGATCCGCAACAGGTGCGGCAGGGGCCGCGGACGCTGCGCACGCCCCGGGACGCCCAGGGCATGCCAACGGCTCAGAGCGACGATTACGGCACCTTCTCGCGGGTGGTCGAGCGCGACCTGGCCGGAAACGTGACCGTACGCGCCGACGCCGACGGCGAGCAGATGAAGCTGGATTTCAACCTGCAGAATCGACTGGCGCGCCGTGAGCTGCCCAGCGGTCTGGTCTACACCTACGGCTATACGCCGGGCGGTCGCCAGCAGACGGTGACTCTGAGCAGCTCGCGCAGCGACGAGGCCGGCACCGATCAGCCGACCGGCGCGGCGCAGCCGGTCGCCGGCGGCGAACGGGGGCAGCTGATCAGCCAGACCGTCTACGGCGATCACATGCTGCCGACTTCATCCACGCCGCGTAGCGGCGTGACCACGACCTACGATGCCTACCACGCGACGGGTCGGGTGAGGACCATGACCCGGCAGGGGGTCACCACCACCAACGCCTACCACAACGGCCGGTTGGTCAGTCGTGAACGCACCGGCCGGGACACGCTCGAATGGGACTATGAACATGGACGCTTGCGACGACGGGTGTTCCCGGGCGGTCGCGAGGAGCACTACACCTACTATCCCAGCGGGTTGGTGCGTAGCGTGCGCGACGGCATGCTCAAGCGCACGCATCATTACGTGGACGGCCAGCGCGAACGGGTGGTGGAGACGCTCGACGCCCCGGCGCGGGCATTCCTCGATGCGCTGCCCTTCTTCAGCGCAGACGATCTGTTCACGCCGCGGGTGATCACCTATCACTACCACCCGGACGGCAGTCTGTCGCAGCGGGAGGTGGCCACGGGCAACCAGGCGGTGGCCATCGCCGTGCTCTACGACGCGCACGGCCGGCCTACCGGCACGCGCAGCGGTGGCGAAACCGTGTCCAGCGAACTGGACAAGCGCGGGCGCGTGATCGCGCAGCAGACCGGGGACACCGTGACCACGCTGGCCTACGGCTGCAACAGCCAGGATCCGAACAGCGACAAGCTCTACAGCCGTACGACACCCGATCGGACCACCACCTTCACCTGGCGTGATGACGGCCTGCTCGGCGGGATCTTCGACAGCCTTGGCAGCAGCGCACCGATCACCTGCGGCTACGACAGCCTCGCCCGGCTCGCGCGCGTAGACGGCCCGAATGGCGTCACGATGATCCGCAGTCACGACCAGGCCGGCCGGGCCGAGGTGACCACCTGGACCCAGGACGGCGACGTGGTGGCCAGCAGCGCGGCGACGCGCGATGCCAACGGGCGGATCACCGACATCAACCGCCGCTCGCCGGACCTCGGGCAGATCCACGACCATTTCGCCTACACGCCGGCGGGCGATCTGCGGCGCGAAGCACGTA
Organism: Planctomycetota bacterium; assembly: GCA_041641915.1. Lineage (GTDB taxonomy): Bacteria > Planctomycetota > UBA11346 > UBA11346 > UBA11346 > SLQH01. Next base: position 1,169 of record JBEPXK010000618.1, on the reverse strand, counting down.
GCGTCGCCGCGGATGACAGCCCCGTCTGGAGCTACGAGCGGACCTACGTCTACGACGGCGGCGGCAACCGCACCACCAGCACCTACACCAGCGATCGGGAGCGCCTGATCCCGCGGCTGTGCAGTTTCGACCTGAGCGCGAACGCGCGCGACCAGCGGCTCTACGGCGCACACTTCCCGGCGGAACTGCCCGCCGCGTGGAGCGCCGATACCGCGCAATCCCTGCTGGCCTGGAGTCCGGCGGCGCAGAGCGCGGAGGCCCCGCATCCGCTCACCGGCAACGATGCGCAAGCCATCACCATCGATCTCGTCCCCGCGGCGGCCAACCGCAGCCTCACCGGGCGGCTATCCTTCGTCGCCCTGCCGGCCCAGACGCGCCCCACCGGCGTGACCCTGCCGGCGAACCACAGCGTGGTTGGCCTGCAGCTGGACTACGGCGGGGAGACGATCCACGCCGGGGTCCACTTCCACGAGGCGGGCTATCCGGCTACCGACGCGAACGGTGACCCGGTCGACCCGGAGCAGGACGAGCGCGGCATTGCCGTCAGCCTGCACGTCTGGCGGCCGGCGGCGGACACCGACGCCGGTGCCATCGCGCAGTGGGAGAGCGCCGCCTTCCCGCTACGCCTGCCGGCTGGCACCGTGCTGCCGCGCACGCTCGGCGCCGATACCTGGCGCGAACTCGGTGTGCAGGTGGTCGTCGACGCCGGTGAGGACGGCCTGCAGCTCAGCTGTACCCAGGGCGACGCCGGCACCACCCTGAGCATCCCCGCCACCAGCACCCCGTTCGCCACACCCGGCACCCCGATCGCCCTGTTCGCCACCGGCGCTCGCGCGCCGGTCGATGCCGCCGCGCGCGAAGTCGCAGTGGACGACCTCGGCTGGCAGATCCGCGAGAACGGCATCGACCGCACCACCACCTACACCTACGCGGATTTCGCCGACTGGCTGCTGGAGACCAGCCACAGCGACGGCGGCGGCAGCAGCTTCGTCTACACCGGTTGGGGCGGCCTGCACCGGCAGACCATTACCGACCCCGACGCCGGCGAGCAGGTGCGCAGCTTCGCCTACGACCCGCTCCGCCGGACCACTGGCGTCCACTCCACCTGGACCGGCCGCCCGGACCTGCCTGACGCCAGCCAGCACAACGACTACATCGGCGGCAGCGTC
>JBEPXK010000617.1:0-2761 GCA_041641915.1 Planctomycetota bacterium | reverse complement strand
AAGCCTGGCTGGGCTCCACTCGCTGGCGGTGCCGAGGTTTGGGGCTCTGAGGGACCCGTCAAAGATACACCAGGTCGCCTCAGGCCCGGCCGCCCTGCGCAGGGCGGCCGGGCCTTTTCGTGCATCGATGCAACAAATTTGTGTGACACCTTGCATCTGCGCATGGACGGCGCCGCCGTGTGAATGAACTGATAGGATTCTGTTCCATACCGGTCAGCAGTCGGCTATCATACCGCACTCGGACGGAGGAGCCTGGATGCTATCTATTCTCATCGCGGACGACGACCCGGCGATCCGTTTGGTGCTGGAGACCCACCTGCGCCGCGCCGGGCACTTCGTCCGCTCGGTCACCGACGGCGTCCAGGCGCTCGAGACGCTCCGCCGCCACCATTGGGACATGCTGATCAGCGACCTCGACATGCCGCGACTTGGCGGCTGGGAACTGGCCGCAACCGTACGCGCCGACAGGCGCTGGCAGCGACTGCGCCTGCTCGCCCTCACCGGCCGCGACAGCGACCATGTCCTCGCACGTTTCGACGACAGCGGCTTCGACGCCTGGCTGATCAAGCCGATCCGCACCGATAGCGTGCTCACCGTCATCGCCGAAATCATGGAACAGGTCAACGCAGCCGAGAGCGATTCCCGGTCCAGCGGCGAGCGCATCGGTTGAAGATCGGTTGAAGCGCGCCACAGCGAAGGCGGCCGATCAATCCGGACCGAGCACCCTGTAATACAATGCCAGATCCAGCCAACGGTCGAACTTCCACGCCACCTGCGGTATCTCGCCGCCCGACGTGAAACCCAACCGCGCGAACAAGCGGCAACTGGCGGCATTCTCCGCGGTGATGCAGGCGACGACCAGATGGTGACCCGCCGCACGCCCGGCCGCGATCAGGGCCAGGCCGAGACGGGCACCCCACCCGCATCCACGTCGGGCCGAATCGACGTAGAGCGATATCTCGACCGTACGCTCACACGCACAGCGCGCGATCCAGGGGCCGAGCGAACCCCAACCGACCACCGTCGCGCCCTCGGTGGCGACCAGGATCGGATGGCCCACGCCATGCGCACGGAACCACGCCTCCTGCTGCGCGTCGGTCCGCTGGCGGAGGTGGAACGACGCGGTGCTCCCAGCCACCGCATCGTTGTAGATCCGGGTGATCGCCGGCAAGTCCGCTTCGCAGGCTTCACGCACGCCATCCATCCCCGGCATCCTCGCTCCTGCGCGAACCCAGACAAGTCGATGGCGCGGACCGACAAGACGGCGTGCGGGAGCGCAGCGATAGGTGGCCCCGATGGGGTCGCCGGGCCGACGCAGCGCAAGCGCGCGACGGGGCAGCGCCCCCTCTGATAGAAGCCTCCAGGGAGCGGCAATATCCCGCCACCAGCGATGACGGTTGACCCCATCCCGGCCGCCGGCAACACTCCGCGCGGAGGCGGCGATGCTCCTGCTGCGATTGATGGCCTATCTGCTGCTGTTGGCGTGCGCGGTGCTGCTGCCAGTGCGTTTCCTACCGCTGGCGCCGTGGCTCGGAGCGCTCATCGGGTTGGTGGTATTGTTTCCGCTGCTGCTGGCCATCGGCCGGCTGCTCGGCCTGTGGCGCCTGCTCGGGGCCGTGGAAAGCGACCCCAACGCGGCCGGCAAAGCTCGGATGCGCGAGCGCTATGCCCATATCCCCGACGGCACCGGTCGCGGCGACGGCTGAGTAACCTCAGCTCCGCCGCCGCAACAAGATCCGTCGCACCTCTTCGTCATCGGCGGCCGCGAGCAGGCGCTGCGATCCGCCGTCGCCGAGCGCGGCCATGGTCCACGCGACGAATTGGAGGTAGGGATCCTCGCCAGCGGTGGGGGTGAGCACCAACACCACCACCCGTGCGGCGGCACCGTCAGCGCTGCCGAAATCGATGCCGTCCGGGCTCAGACCGATCGCGCAGACCAGACCGCTGACGGTATCGGTGCGCCCATGGGGCAGCGCGATCCCGGCCTCGAGGCCGGTGGCCTGTTGCTCCTCGCGCGCCAAGACCACCCGCGCGGCCTCCGCGGCGTCGGCGACCAGATCGCGGTCGGCGAGCAGGTCGATCAACTCGCGGATCACCCCCTCCCTGGTATCGCTGACCAGCTCCTGGCGCACCACCGCGCGATTGATGTAGATCTCCGGATCGAAGGCGGGGCGGGCCGGCTTCGGCGGCGGCGGTGGGGCGGGCACGGCCGCCGCGCCGGGACCGCCGACCGGAGCGAAGGCGCAGTGGACCGCCGCTGCGGTATCGGCCGCGAGGATCCGTTCGCGACCGGCCTCGTCGAGGATGCGGCTGATCATCGACATGAATTGCAGATAGGGCGAGGGCCGCGACTCGGGCGAGAGCGTGAGCACGAAGATCCGCGACGGCTGGCCGTCGACGGCCTGGAAATCAATGCCATCGCGCTTGATGCCGATGGCGCAGACCAGGCCGTGGACCGCATCGGTACGGGCGTGGGGGATGGCAACGCCGAATTGCAGCCCGGTCGACAGGCTCTCTTCGCGCTCCCACACCGCCGCATGCGCGCGCGCGCGGTTCTGCAGCTTGCCCAGCCGGTCGAGGCGATCGAGCAGCTCGTCGATCACCCCCGGCTTGTCGTTCGCCTGCAACTCGGGGATCACGGCCTGGGGACCGAACCAGTCGCGCACGTCGAAGCCCTTGGCCGGTAGGGCGCACGACGCGTTCGTCTGCTGGATGCGGGTGCGCAGACTCGTCGCGTCGAGTGGCTTGCGCAGTCCGCGCA
>JBEPXK010000616.1:0-2764 GCA_041641915.1 Planctomycetota bacterium | reverse complement strand
CGAGCAGCCAATCGGCCGGGTCGGCCTCGCCGTGCGGCGGGGCGATTGTCGCCTCGAGGCTGAGCACGGCGCGACGCGGCGCGAGCCAGGCCTGCACGCCGGCGGCCTCCGCCACCGCCGCGGGGGTCGCGGCGTCGAGCCAGGGCTCGAGCAATTCGCGCTCCTGCTGCGGGCTCAGCCGGACGCGGTCGTCGCGCACGCTGGCGTAGAGGCCGTAGGCGAGGCGGGCGTTGGTGCGGCTGCGGGCCTGTTCCACCGCGCGGTCGAGCGCCGCACGCCGGGCGGCCACGGCCACGGCCAGCTCGCCGGCGGTGATGCCGTGTTCGCGCACGCGGCGCCGTTCGTGTTCGAGCAGTCGCAGGGCCTCGTCGATGCGCTCGCCCTTGACCTGGACCTGGATCAGCGCGCTGTGGTGGTCGAAGGCGTGATAGAGGGCGAAGCCACCGCCGAGGATCGGCGCGTCGGCGGCCTCGGCGCGGTCGGCGAAGCGGCGGTCGACCACCGCGGTGTAGAGCTCGCGGTAGAGCTCGCGCCGTCGGGTCTCGGGGCCGTCGGGTTCGGGCGCGCCGGGGACGACTCCGATCCAGCGGATCAGCGAGCGTGGCAGCTCGTCGTCGACGTGGACCGCGGCCGCGAGTTCCGTTTCCGTGGCCGGGGCGACCGGTGCGGGTTGCGGCAGGGGGTCGGGGTTCACCAGGTCGGCGAAATGGGCCTCGATCAACGGCACCGCCGTCGCGGGATCGAGATCGCCGACCACCGCCAGCACCATCCGCGCGGGGATGTACCAGCGGTGGTAATAGGCGCGCAGCGCGGCGGCGTCGAACGCGCCGACGGTCTCGGCCACGCCGATGGGGAAGCGGTCGCCGACCCGGGTGCCGGCGTAGATGCTGGTATAGGTGTGCCGCGCCCGGCGCAGGCCCGGCGAATCGCGGTCGCGCATCTCGGCGAGGATGATGCCGCGCTCGCGTTCGACCTCGTCTTCAGGCAGGGTCAGACGCCCACCCATGTCGGCGAGCACCAGCAGGCCGCGGTCGAGGGTCTCCGGTTTGGCGTCGGGCAGGTCGAGCTTGTACACCGTCTCCTCGAAGCCGGTGTGGGCGTTGAGGTGGCGGCCGAAGTCGACGCCCAGCTCCTGCAGCGTCTCGACCAGCTCGCCGGGGGCGAAGTGCTCGCTGCCGTTGAAGGCCATGTGCTCGAGGTAGTGGGCGATGCCGCGTTCGTCCTCCCGCTCCATCAGCGAGCCGGTGTCCAGATAGAGCCGCAGGCTGAGCTTGTCTTCGGGTTCGTCGTTGTGCTGCACGGCGTAGATCAGGCCGTTGGCGAGCCGCCCCCAGCTGACCGCGGGGTCGGTGGGCAGGTCGATGTGGCGCTGTGGCAGGCGCAGCGGGCTTTCGGCGCCGACGAGCGCACCGAACAGCAGCAGGGGCACGAGGATTCGGCAGCGGGAATGGATTGCAGTCACGGCGGGATCTCCTCGGCCTGGCTCAAGCGGTAGACGCCGGTCGTCTGGGGTTCTACGACGCGGGTTGGTCCACTGTGGGTGTCTTCGTGCTTCGGTACAGGAAGGTGAAGGGGCGAGCGCGCATGCCGTGGATCATGGAGCCGGCGTTGTGGTAACGCCGGCAGCCATGCCGGTGGTTGCGGAAGGGGGCATGGGTATGGGCGAAGACCAGGTGGTCGGCGCCGCGCAGCAGCTCTGGGGCCTGCGCGCCGAGCACGGCCTCGAAACGCCGCGCGCGGGCGGCGGGCCAGGGCAGGCGATCGGCGATCCGCGGCAGGATGGAGGTCGTCAGCAGGCGGTAGATCATCTGGTGCAGGGGGCGTTGGTGTCGCGGATCGTCGTGCAGCGCGCGCCGCGTCGGGTGGTGGTGGCCGTGCTCGAGCACCAGGTCGCCGTGGATGAACAGCCATTCGCCCAGGCGCAGGCTGGTCGCGTGGATCCGGAGGTTGGGCAGGTGGTCGGCCATCGCCCGGAGCCGCTCGACCCAGGGCGCGATCGCGTCGTGATTGCCGAGAACGTAGTGCACCCGGCAGGCGGGCGCGCGACGGCAGAGGCGGGCGAGCCACCGGCTGGCGGCTTCGATGGTCACCCGCAGCTCGGGATGCTGCGCCCAGCGGAAGTCGATCGCATCGCCGTTGATCACCAGGTCGTCGACCAGCCGCGCGGCCGCGGCGATGGCGGCGAGATGACGGTGGGCGCGGCTGTGGCTGCCGAAGAGATGGAGATCGCCGATCACGAAACCGCGGGGCATGGGCACCGAGTCTCGGCGCTGGCATCGCGCGGCAAGCGCGCACGCGCGGACTACGGCGTAGCCGGCGCTTCAAAACCCCGTCCGTGCTGCTACACCCGCGGCCGTCGACGCCGCATCCGGCGACGGGACCCCGACCTCCAGCGCGACGGAGCCAACGCATGACCATCTTCTTCAACGCCTTTCACGCCCCCATCGGTGCTCACAGTTCCTTCACGCTCGGCGCCCTGGGCGCGGCCGGGGGGCTGGGGCTCGAACTCGGCGGGCCGGCGCGGGAGAACGTCTACATCGGCGTGGAGGATCGTCGCGGCGGTAGCTATCAGGCGCTGCCGTTCTACGCCGGCGGTGAAGACGAGGCCGCTCGCTACGACCACGCCCGCGCCGGCGAAACCGCCTCGCGGGTGCGCCCCTTCAAGCGCAACGCGATCAAGCGCGACTTCAACGTCGGCACGGATACCTGGCGCGCTGGCGATCTGACCTTCACCGTGTTTTCACCGGTGATGACGGTGCCCGAC
>JBEPXK010000615.1:0-2771 GCA_041641915.1 Planctomycetota bacterium | reverse complement strand
ATCGGCGCGGTCCCAGTTGATCTCCCACTCGTCCAGCAACGCGCACAGCTCACGCACGGGCCCGTCCAGGAACGCCCGTTCCTCCTCGGTGAGCGTGGGGGCCGGGGTGTCGGCCAGCCGGCGCCAGTCCGGATTGCCGCTGAACAGGTCGCGATCCCACCAGACATCGCCGGCCTCCAGCGCCTCGCGCTCGGTCTCCGACATGCCGGGCAGGGCGCGCTGGGCCCAGCCGAACAGGGGCCGCGTCAACCATCTGCGGCGCAGCGTGCGTAAAGGCATCGTTCCTCGTCCATGGCCGCAATGACCAGCGACCGCACTGTGCGCGTCGGCCTCGGTGGGCCTTGCACGCGGCAAAGTGCGGCGTCCCACCCCAAGAGAGGGCGGACCACTACGGCGATCGGTTCACAGGAAACCGGTGCGCGTCCGGATCGGCGCGCAATCGGTTGGGAAGGCGTGGTCTGCAAAAGGCGCTGTGCCCGCGTCGGGGCGGCGCCGTACCTGCTATGAGGTCCAGTGTAGCGGGTCGTGGGCTGCGGTGGCTAGGGTGGGACGAGGGCCAGCCTCGCTGCCGAGCGCTTATCCCCTCCGTCTACAGGCTCATTCCGATGGCCCGTGGGCCGCTACGAGGCTCACAAACGATCTGCGGTGCTCCCGCATCCCGTGAGGGTGGGGCGGCCGTATCCGCTCTTTAGGAAAGGCCACATCCGTCGGTTGCGCCGCTCTGAATCCACCTTGCCCGAAGGAGAACCCCACAACGCATTGTCTGTCAGGGTTGAGACCATGACGGCCCCCCGACGCCAACTACGGGCGCAACGGCCATCAACCCTGGTCTGCCTCGGCAACGACGTGAATCTTCGGTTTGCGAGCCGCCTTCGGGCGCACATGGATCTCCACGTCCTGGCCGAGGGCATTGAGGAAGCGCAGCAACCGGTCGGCGGAAAAGCCAGCAAGCCGGCCATGCAGAAGCGCTGATATCTTCGGCTGATCCACACCCAGCATGTCGGCGGCCTTGCGCTGGCTCAGATGGCGGGAGCGAATGAGCGCCCCGATCTGCCGCGCCAGTTCCGCCTTGGCGAGCACTTCTTCGGGTTCTTCGATGCCCAGGTCGGCAAATACGTTACCACTGCTTTCCGTGATGTCGGGTTTGCTACCCATGTATTCTCCTCATGCGGTCAGCTACCGCCTCTTCGCCTCGTAGTCCCGTGCGGCCTGCCTCAGCCGTTCCTCGATCAGACCCAGGTCCCGCTTCGGCGTCTTGATGCCGGTCTTCGACTTCTTTTGGAAAGCGTGGAGCACTTACACTGCGTCCCGGAATCGCACCGTGTATACAGAGCGGAAGGTGTCTCCAGCAACGTCCTCGACGACCTCAAGCACGCCGGCCCCCCGATAACCTCTCAGGGGCTTGGCATTGGGATGCTTCTCGCCCCTTTGGGCCAAGTACAGGGCATACCCCATCGCCTGCCGTACCTCTGTAGGGAAGCGCCGTAAGTCGTCACGCGACGATCCCACGAACCGCAGCACCTTCTGTTCTGTTTCGGCGTCCTCGCTTATTATGCCATATCTAGCATGAGACGTCTTATAGCTCAATCGGATTTTGCTTCGGGGCTGCACACCGTATGTGGGGGCCAGCCTCCTTCTGGTCGTGGTCTTCTCGGAGCACCTGTTCGGGGAGCTGCTACCCCAACGTCATCTCGGAGCAGCAGCCTGTAGCCCCGCCAGAGCGAAACAGAATAGACACCCGGGGCCACAAAGCAAACCAAGCCGCTCCGCAATGGTGTCCCCATGTTGGCTGATCCTTATCCATCGTCACCAACGCCTGCACGCCCGGCACTTGAGATGCCCTCCGCTAGTCCGTCAGCCGCGGCCGGGACGCCGCGTCCTCGTCCTGTGCCGTGACCAGCCCGGCGGTGTGCCGGCCGTTGCCGCCGCCATTGCCATTGGGATGGCCATTGCCGTTTCGCCCGTCCACCTGGAAGCGCGCCAGCAGGTGCCAGGTCGCATCGGCGAGGCTGGAGAGCTGGTGGGCCATGGCGTCGGTCTCCTCGGCGCTGGCCGCGTTGCGCTGGATCACGGCGTCGATCTGCTGCACGCCGCCGGTGACCTGCTCCATGCCCCGCGCCTGCTCGGCGGAGGCCTCATCGATCTGGGTGATCAGCGCCGAGGCGTCAGCCACGCTGGCCGTGATCGTCTCGAACGCCTCGGCCGTGCGGGCGGCCATGGCGGAGCCGTTCCGCATGCGATCAACGGAGGCCTGGATCAGCCGTGCGGTCTCCTGGCTGGCGGTGCTGCTGCGGCTGGCCAGGTTGCGCACCTCCTCGGCCACGACGGCGAAGCCGCGGCCCGCATCGCCCGCGCGGGCGGCTTCCACGGCGGCGTTGAGGGCGAGCAGGTTGGTCTGGAAGGCGATCTCGTCGATGGTACCCACGATGCGCGAGACGTCGCTGGAGGAGCGGTTAAGCTCGTCCAGGTCGTTCACCAGGGTGCGCATCAGCTCGCCGCCCTCCCCGGCCTGCCGGTGCGCCTCGCGCGCCAGCTCGGCGGCGCGGGTGGCGTTGTCGGCGTTGGTGCGCACCTGCGAGGAGAGCTCGACCAGGGTGCTGCCGGTCTCCTCCAGGGAGGAGGCCTGCTCGCTGGAGCCCTCGGCCAGGGAGGCGCTGACCTCCGTGAGCTGGCCGGCCACCACGGCCATCTGGTCGCCGTTGTCGCGGATGTCGCCCAGGGCGGCCACCATCTGCCGCAGCGGCCGCGTGACCCCACGCAAGGCCACGAAG
>JBEPXK010000614.1:0-2771 GCA_041641915.1 Planctomycetota bacterium | reverse complement strand
GGCTGCGGACTTGCCACTCTTCTTCTTGGCCGCCGGCTTGTCCTTCTTGTCGTCCGCGTCCTTCTTGTCGTCCGCGTCCTTCTTGTCGTCCGCGGGCTTCTCGTCCTTCTTGTCGTCCGCGTCCTTCTCGTCCGCGTCCTTCTTCTCGTCGGCAGCCTTGTCGCCGCTCTCCCCAGCGGCGGCCTTGGCCGCCTCCTCTTCCTCCTTCTTGGCTTCCTCCTCGAGCTCCTTGGCCAGCTGATCGAGGTCGTCGAGGTCCTCGTCGTCCCAGTAGTCGTCCTCGCGCACCGCGAGGTAGGTGAGCATGCCGCCAGCGAGGAAGATGTTCAGGGCGTAGCCGAGCAGCAGGGCGGTGAACAGAGTCTTCCAGATGGCCAGCAGCAGGCCGGTACCCCATTTGGTCCACCCGTCCATCTCGACCGGTTCTTCGGCGGTGGCCATCGAACGACCGGTGTCGCCATAGGTCTGGGCCAGCGGATGGTTCTGCGGCCGGAAATACGGGGCAGCGAACCCGCCGATCAGCGGGATTTCACTCAAAGCGCCATGCATGTGGCCGTTGAGCCAGGGGTCCACCCGGCCGATCCACTCACCAGTCAGTTCGGTCGCGCGCAACTCGGTCTTGTTGATCGCGTGACCGGGCATGTTCTCGCTGACGCCGAAAGAGGCGAGGTGGGACATGGCGCCCTGGCCGATGCTGTAGCAGACCAGCATCATGATGAAGGTCAGCAGCACGTTGAGCACCAGCACGTGCGGCTTGGTGCCGACCGCCTCGAAGGTGTCGATGACGTTGTCGAACCAGCCGTGGCGCCGGATCGCGACCACCGCCGGGCCAACGAAGATGCTCAGGATCACGCCGATGGCCAGCAGCACGGTGAACAGCGCCAGCAGGAAGCCCAGGGGGTAGAGCAGGGCATAGAGCAGCGGCCCGACGACCGGGATGCTGCCGACGAGTTCGGCGAGGTAGATCAGGAAGTTGAAACCGGCGAGGATCAGGACAAGGAATACCGGCACCATGACCGCGGCGAGCAGCCGCCCCTTGGCCTGGTCCCAGGCCTCCTTGAGCGAGAGGAATTCATCGTCGAGCAGGTCGGCCTTCATGAATACCGAGACCAGGGTCGCGCCGAGGCCGAAGACTGCCGCGCCGAGCGCCCAGCCGGCCCAGAATACGATCGGGGCGACGATGACGATCTCGTCGCAGGCGCCGTAGATCTTGCCCCAGCCCCATGCGAACAGCGCCAGAACGAGGATGGTAACCACGCTGATGAGCAGGGCCTTGAACTTGAAGGCCAGCATCGGCGCGGTGAACAGATCCTTCCAGGTCCACTCCCGCGGCTCCGGCTTCCACTCTTCCGGCAGCTGGTTGGCATCGACCTCGGCGGCGGTGTCGCCTGCTGGCGTGGCGGGCTCGGGCGTCGACTCGTCGGGCTTCTGGTCGTCGGTCATGGCGTCCTCGTCTGAAGGTAAGGGCTCGCGCAGATGCTAGGGGGGCCTGCGGGCGTGTGCAACGGTTTAGCTCGGTTCACCGGTGTGAGTACGGACCGCCAGAAGCGCCCGTGAGGAAATGACTTCCTGCGATCGCCGCAGGCTGTGCGCATGGCTCAGGTCAGCAGCTGCTGCAGGCGGACCAGGCGGGCGTATTCCCCGTCGCGGGCCAGCAGTTCGGCGTGGGTGCCGCTCTCGATCACGCGGTGTTCGCTGCGCGCGAGCACGTGGATGACATCGGCGTGCTGGATCGTGGCCAGACGATGGGCGACGACGATCGAGGTCCGGTCGCGCATCAGCTCGGCCAGAGCCGCCTGGACCCGCGATTCGCTCTCGGCGTCGAGCGCCGAGGTTGGCTCGTCGAGGATCAGGATCGGCGCGTCGCGCAGCAGGGCGCGGGCGATGGCCACCCGCTGGCGTTGCCCGCCGGAGAGGCGTTCGCCGCGGTCGCCGACCAGCGTCTCGTAACCGCAGCCGCCTTCGAGCGCGAGGATGGCGTCGTGGACGTGGGCGCGGCGGGCGGCGGCTTCGATCTGCTCGCGGGTCGCATCGGGCCGGCCGTAGGCGATGTTGCGTTCGACCGTGTCATTGAAGAGGAAGGAGTCCTGCTGGACGATGGCGAACTGGCGTACCAGGCTCGCCTGCTGCAGGTCGCGCACATCGAGCCCGTCGATGGTGACCCGGCCGCCGGTGACGTCGAAGAAGCGCGGTAGCAGGTCGAGGATGGTGCTCTTGCCCGCGCCCGATTCGCCGACCAGGGCCACGGTCTTGCCGACTGGGATCTCGAGGTCGCAGTCATGGAGGACCTCTTCGGCGTCGGGGGCGTAGCGGAAACAGACCCGTTCGAGTCGCAGCGCCTCGCGCGGTTCGGGGCAGGGGCGCGCGTCGGGGCGGTCGCGCACCGCCGGCTCGCGATCGAGGATCGCGAAGATCCGCGCCGCGCCGGGCAGTTTCTGCATCACCGCGCCGAAGGCGCGCTGGGTGGTGCGCAGCATGGTGGTGATGCGGATCAGGCCGACGAGGAACGCGCCGACCTCGGCCCCGCTGATCTGGTTGCTGCGCAGCAGCCAGATGCTGGCGAACATGGTCAGACCGGGGATGAGGAAGGCGATGCCGTAGCTGACCAGATCGGCATGGGCGCGGGTCTTGACCGTGCGCATCTCGTCGTGCATCAGCCGGGTGGTGGTGGCGTTGAAGTTGTTCGCGGCCGTGGCCTCTTCGCCGACCGACTTGATCACCCGCACGCCCGAGGCCGCCTGCTCGAAAGCGGTCATCGTTGCCGCCATCGA
>JBEPXK010000613.1:0-2773 GCA_041641915.1 Planctomycetota bacterium | reverse complement strand
CGCTGATCACCCCGCCGCGCCACTGCGGCGCCGGCGCGTGCAGCGTCCAGGGCGGCAGCTCGCCGGCGTCGGGCGGGCCGTACAGGGTGCCGTCCATCGCTCCGGCGACAGTGGCCAGGCGCCCCTGCGCATCGAAGTCGAGATGGACGATCGCGCTCTCCAGCCCCACCGGGAACTCGGCATCTTCGAGCAGCACCCGTGCTGGCGCATCGCCACCGTGGATGCTCAGGCGTTCGATATGCAGCCCGGCAAGGGCGCCATCGGTGCGAGCGCCGACGATATGGGCCACCAGGCGGCTGCCGTGGCCGCGGAGGGGCGTCCAGTCGCCATGCCGACCGCGTATCCGCCCGGTGAAGTCGCCCAGATCCTCCATCACCAGCGTGTAAGAGATGCGGTCCTGTGCCGCGCCGGCGTCGAGGGTGCAGCGCAGCAGGCGCGGGCGCAGCAGGGCGCGGAAATTGACCGAGGCGAGGGTGGGGTCGCGGGTGTCGACCTGCAGTCGCTGATCGGGGTGTGGAGCGATGGTCGCGCGTTCGAGCAGCGAGGTGGCGGCCTGGCGCAGCAAGCGGAAGTCGAGTCGGCCGCCGATAACCTCCATCCCGGCGAGCTCGATGCGCACCGGACCGTCGCCACCGTCGATGAACCCGGCTGTCTCCGGTGGAAAGGGGATGCGCGTGCGGCCCGCCGGCGCGGTGAGGCTGAGGTCGCGCGTGGGGTCGAGCCGGCGCAGGGCATCATCGCCTTCGGCTGCGGAGCCGGGGGGGGCGCCGAGTCCCATGGCGAATACCAGCGCGGGCACCAGACCGAGCGCTCGTGATCGGACCCGTAGAGGGGAACGCCGGTCAGTCACGGCCGCACTCGTTCGCTCCCGGTCGCGCAGGGGTGTACAGCACCGGGTTCAGGCGAGGGGATAGGCGTCGAGGTCGGCTTCGGTCAACTCGCCCTTGAGCTCGCGCGCCTTGAGTTGGCGGGCATCGTCGCGCGCGATCGGCCCCACGCGACGGCCCAGGAGGGTGATGATGACCTTGCGTTCGGCGCTGCCGGTGCCGATGTCCGAGCCGCTGCCGGTCTGGCTCGAACCGTCGTCCCTGCCGACACGGATGGTCACCGGCCTGACCGCCTGGGAGTCGCTGTCGCGCGTGGGCGGCTCGGGCTCTGGTTCGGGTTCCGGCTCTGGTTCGGCTTCCTGCCGATCGGCCGCGGGGAGGTTGTCGCTTACAGGTTGAGAGGCGGTCTCGGTATCGGCTTCGCCGATGGCCGCGTCGCTCGATGGTGGAGGTGTGACTTCCGATTCCGGGCCGGGGGGCGGGGCGATCGCGACCTGATCCGCGCCCAGGTCCCCGGGCGGCTGTGCCGGTTCGGTGCCGCTGGTGGCGGCGATCGCGACCGGCGATTCGTCGTTGGGTAGCGGCGTCGAGCCGGCGATGTCGGCAAGCGCGCGGGCGGTGGTATCGGAGGGCGGCGGTGGGGGCAGGTCGATCGGTGTGTCGGCCTCGGCAGCCGGGTCGGAATCGCTCTCGGATCCGGCGGTGGGCTCGAGGGCCGAGTCGCCGCCGAGCGCGACCGACTGCGGTACCGCGGTGCGGGCGGCCTCGTCGGCGGGGAAGCCGTCGACGTCCTCCAGGCCCTCGATCGCCGCCACCTTGAAGGTCGAGCCGCCGGCCTCGATGGTGTAGCCGGGGAACAGCGGACGCGGCTGGCGGACCCGTTCGCCGTTGAGCTGGATCCCGTTGGTGCTCTTGAGGTCGATGAGCATCCACTGGCTGCCCAGCAGTTCGATGGCGCAGTGCTTGCGGCTGAGCTTCATGTCGAGAATCCGCAGTTCGCACTGCGACCCACGGCCGATGTGGTAGCGGCGGACGGACTTGAGGTGATAGGTGTCCACCTCGCCGTCGGATCGGATGTGCTGCAGCTGCAGTGTCGCCATGGGCCGCCTCCTGGGCGAGAGCTTGCGGCCCATCGCGCGCCGGGGCAAGGACGCGGTCGCCCCGGCGCGGGCGGTGGCTCAATACCAGAGGGGGCGCTGCCCCCTCGCGCGCTCACGCGTATCCCCGCGGCGCTTGCTCCGCGTTTCGCTGCGCGGCTGCGGTCGGTCGCCCGGTCGGGCGATGGTGGTCTGGGCGCTTCTGGGGTTGCGTCCATGCGGCGCAGGGCGCGCGGGTCCCCGGAAGCAGGTGGTCCGGCGCGGTCGCCCCGCTCAGGGCCAGGAGGGCTGACGCATGACGATGGCGTCGTAGGACTGGGCCACGCCGCGGTCGATCGCCTTGTCGAGGATCACCTGCGGGTCGCTCTCGCCGCGCATGTTCATCTGGCGGGCGAGTTCAGCGATCTTTATCGGATCGGCGTTGGCCAACCCCGGCCGGTAGAACACGACCAGATTCAGGTGCAGTGCGTTGGCGTGGGCGTTCACGGGATCCCCGGTGAGGTCGGTCGCGTACCGCACGCAATACCAGACGCCGGGCTGGTCGAGATAGGGGTACAGCTGGTCGGGGTCGTTGTCGGCGGTGTCGGCCAGGCCGTCGCCGAGGTACTGTGCGGGTTCGCACGGCAACAGGACCCCCGTCTCCTTGCCGGCCCGGAGCCGGATCTCGGCCAGCAGCGAGCCGGCGGCGATCGAGCAGCGGGTGGAGAGCTCGGCTTCGTGACGGGCGTGGACGCCGCGCAGGAACAGGGCGTAGACCGCGGAGAAGCCGAACAGGAAGATGCCGGTGGCCACCAGCAGCTCGAGCAGCGAGAAGCCGCGTCGGTTCATGCTCTGCGCAGGGTTCATTCC
>JBEPXK010000612.1:0-2775 GCA_041641915.1 Planctomycetota bacterium | reverse complement strand
GCAGACCCTGAGCGAGGTCGCGGCGGTGGTGGACTCCCTGGCGCCGCGCCGCACCATCGACGGCGAGCCCATGGCCCGGCGGCTCGGCGCAGCAGCGGAGGACGCCGTCGACCGCTGGACCCGCCGCGCCGCCCCCTGCGCCGCCGGCCTGGCGGGCCTGCTGGTCTGGCTGGTCTAGCACCGCTCACAAGGGCGTGGCCTCCCCGATTGTTTACGTAGATGCTTCCGCCTTCCGCAGCCTCGGGCCAATTCGGCCAAGGCGCGCTCTCGCCGGCGAGCGCCGGCTCCCCACTTAATCCCCCTCCCCCAAGTGGGAAGAGGGGTTAGGGGACGACCCAGCCACCGCCGCCGACCGTGCGAACCTCCTCTCCCTTTTCCCCACGCGGCTGGGAAGGGGGCGCCGCTGAGGTTTCGCCAATACCCGTCGGCCGGGTCGTGGAAACAGCACACAGAAAAGGCGCGGCGCCCACGCGGGCGCCGCGCCTTTTCGTGTATCCGTCCCGCCGGTGCGCGGAGGGACGCGCCTACTCCGCGGCGGCGCGGGGATTGGTGGCGTTGCGGTCCTGGCGGCGCCAGCGGGTGATCACGCCGTCCAGCACCTCGCGGCCCGGGTCGTCCTTCTGCCAGGCGGCGGCGAAGTTGGCCTGACCGGCCTGCGGACGCTTCTCCGCGGCGAGCTCGGCGAAGCGCATGCGCATCGGCACCGCCGTCGCCTCGCCGACCACCACGGCCTCCCGGTTGGAGAGCGCCGGCAGCGCCGCGAAAAGGCCGCGCGCGCCGTCGGGCAGCGCGCGCTGGACGAACGCCTGGTCGCGGTCGTTGGACATGCGCAGGGCGAACAGCGTGCCGCACTGCGACAGGATGGTCTCGGACAGCTCGCTCGGCCGCTGCGTCACCAGGCCCAGCGAGATGCCGTACTTCCGCCCCTCCTTGGCGATCCGCGACAAGGCCTTGAGGGTCGGCTGGAAGCCGCCGTCGGGGTTGTTCGGGATGTAGCGGTGCGCCTCCTCGCAGACCAGCAGGATCGGCACCTCCGCCTGCGGCCCGCCCCAGACGGCGAAGTCGAAGATCATCCGCGACAACAGCGAGACCACCGCGTCGACGATCTCCACCGGCACCGCCGAGAGGTCGACGATCGTGATCGGCTTGCCAACGACCGGGATGCGCAGCACGCGGGAGAGGATGTCGGCCATCGTGTCCTGCACGGAGATCTGGCCGAACATGAAGGCGAAGCGGGAGTCCGAGCGCAGCGTCTCGATCCGCGCTTTCAGACGCAGGAACGGCAGGCTGTCGCTGCCCTTGTTGATCTGCCCCATCTCCCGGTCGATGTGCTGCAGCACCGTGGTCAGGCGGTAGGGCCCAGGCGGGTCGACCGTGATGTGCGACTGCTCGGCGCCGTGGAAGGCCTGCTTGGCGGCCATCACGGCGCGCTTGAGGATGTCGGTCTCGAGTTCCCGCTGCGCTTCTTCCGGGCTGCAGTAGAGCTCGACCATCTCTTCCATGTTGAGCAGCCAGTAAGGCAGCGACATCGACTGCGGATTGACCAGCACGCACTGCTCGCCAAACGCCGCCTGGTACTCGTTGTGGGGGTCGAGCAGGATGACGTGGCCGTTCGGGTGGCCGTCCAGCAGCTGGCGCAGCAGCACCGCGACCGAGCAGGACTTGCCGCTGCCGGTGGTGCCCAGGATCGCGAAGTGCTTGGACAAGAGTTCGTCCGACAGCACGATCGCCGGCAGGTTGCCGTCGCGGTCGAGGTCGCCCAGGCGCATCTGCTTGGCGCCGGTATCCGGCATGTAGACGCGCCGCCAGTCCTCCGCCGCCGCCTCGTGAACCGGGTCGCCCAGGGCCGGAAAGTGGACCACGCCGCGCTGGAAGGGGTGCAGGCCGCCGTCGGGCCGACGCGCCTGCTCGCCGATCAACTCCAGTTCGGCCATCTGCTTATCGCCGTCCGCGCGGGAGTCCACACGCAGTTCGCGGATGGTCGCGAAGACCACCGACTGCCCGGCTTCGATCCGGACTAGCGCCTGGATTTGCGCGGTGGAGCCGCCGCGGTCGTCCGGGATCAAACGGACGGTCACGCCGGCGCCGGCGACCGCGACGATACGGCCCAGATGGGTGCTCATGGCTGCAACAGCTCTCCCCGAGCAAAGGTCGTTGGGACGGTAAGGGCGACCGCCGCGCCGAGGCGCCGGCGATTACGCGCGAGCGTAGGGGGTCGGCGTGAACAGCCCGTTAAACACGGGATTCGAGAAATGTTTTCGGGTAAATAATCGCCTAATATCGGCGGCCTTTTCTCCGGCCCAGCCGCCCGGCAGCGTGACTGCGCCAGAGTCGACGCCGCTTACGCGCGCACGAAGTGTAGGACGCGCACCCCCGGCGCTTCCTGCGCGTGCCTTTTTATAAAATCCTCGACGAATCTTCTTTGGAATTCGGCGTAAATATTCGTTCTGTACATTAATACTATTTTTACGGGCCGGGCCCAGAGTCCAACACACCGCTCGACGGACCCCAACCTGTGGAGAACGCAATCATGCTGAAGTTCATCAAGACTTTTGCCCGCGACGAGTCCGGCGCCACCGCCATCGAGTACGCCCTGATCGCCGCACTCGTCGCCGTCGCGATGGTCACTGCCGCTGGCTTTCTCGGCGACGAGATCGCGCTGCTGTTCGATGGCGTCACCACCGAGCTGCAGAACGCCCAGCAGTAGTAACCGTGGCGTGGTGCGGGGGTCCCATCCGCCGGGATCGGGACCCCCCCCCCCCCCCCCCCCCCCCC
>JBEPXK010000611.1:0-2777 GCA_041641915.1 Planctomycetota bacterium | reverse complement strand
CAACGCGCCGACAACCTGCTGCGCCACGGCCGGGAGCATTTCGGCACCACCTGGTTCGCGCGGCGGGCCGCGGACAGCGCCGCCGGCGCCAGGGCCGACCCGCTGCTGCTGGCGCTGTTCGCCGCCGCCACCGGCAAGCATCAAGCACTGGCCCAGAACAAGGGACCGCCACCGCTGCGCCACGAATTGCTCGCCACCATCGCCCACCGCAGCTCGCTGCTGCTCGAGCATCTGGCCGATCCGCAGCCCTGGCGCGATCCGCTCAACCTGCTCGCCCTGGTCTGGCTCGAGGAGGCCCAATACAGCCTGCAGCACGCCGACACCCCACCGAGCGGCAACCGGCGCCAGCCGATCGATCTCGCAGCGATCCGCGCCGTGGCTCCCGGCCCGGCCTGGCGCCGCCTGCTCGACGGCGCGATCGGCGAGCGCGTCGGCGAATCGGTCTGCCGGCTCGCCGTCGGCGAGGGCGACACCGCCACCGCGCTGCCGCTGATCACCCAGCTGTACACGATCGACGCGGAGACCGCGGTCGAGCTGGCCAACCGCCTGGTCCACGTGTGGACCGACCAGCGCGACGGCGCCTCGCAGCACGCGCGTGGCTATTACCCTTACCATTGGAGCAACACCACGCTCAACGCCTTTCCCACCACGCGGGCACAACAGGTGCTGGCACTCGACGAGCTCGCCGGCCTGGTCGCCGCGCTCAGGCGCGAGGTCGGCGACGGCCTCGCCGGCACCACCGTGGTGCGCGCTTTCGCCGCCGCCCATTCGCCGGCCGAGGTCTACCGGCGCGAAGACATCGCAGCGGTGTTCGGGCCGATCGACCTCATCGCCCCGCCCACCCTGGCCCAGCTCGCGGGAGCGATGCGCCAACGCCTGGCCAGGCAGTGGCGCCAGCCGCCGGTGCAACAACAGGCCGGCACCAAACGGGACAACGCCGCGATCGCGGCCGAGGTCGAACGCGGCTACGAGTTGGTCACCGGCCTGCTCGACGAGGCCCTGACCCAGAACGACCATCGGCTGCTGCACCGCGCCCGGGCGATGGCGCTGTTCGATCATGCGGAATTCCGCTACGGCCAGGAGGCGCCGCTCGCGGCCTACACCACGCTGCGCGAGGCCGCCTTCGCCACGATGGCGCGCGCCGCCGAGCGTTATCACGCACATCTGGATACGGATGCCACCGCCGGCACCGACTCGAGCCTGTATGTGGACTGGTTCAGCCTCACCCTTGGGGCAAGCGACGTCTCCTACCTCACCCGGCAGGGCGCAGCCGACGCCGACCAGCTCGCGCAGATCAACGCCGCGCTCGACGCGCTCGGGCCGCAACGCGCGCAGACCCATCGCGACGCCTTCGCCAAAGCCATCCGAAGCGGCCGTAACCGCGTCCCCGGGCACCGCCTCGTCGCCTATCTCGAAGCCGCGCGCACAATTACCGGCGAGCACGAACGCAGCGCCTGGATCGATGCGACCCTCGAGCGCTACCGCGAACTGCTCGCCGAGATCCGCTTCGTCACCCGCATCGACGGCCCCTCCGGCGTCGGCACCGGGCCCTTCCTGCTGCACGTCGCGCTCCAAGCGACCGCCCCGGTGATGCGCGAAACCGATGGCCTGCGCATCCACCTCCAGAACCAGGTCCACACCGGCAGCGGCGAGCCGGTCGACTACCGCGGCGACCTCGAAGACCACATCCGCAAGACCCTCGGCGAGAATTTCACCATCATCGACTGCCGCCTCCACGAGCAGCAGGTCCCGCTACGGATCCTGCCCGCGAGCGACTGGCGCGAGCTGCCACTGGCCTGCATCCTGGTACGGGCCAACGATCCGGCGGTCGACACGGTGCCGAGCCTGCGCAAGGATCTCGATTTCCGTGATGGCACCGCGACCGTCAGCTTCCCGCTGGCCAGCGAACCGCTGCTGATCGATGCGCGGCAACGCGACCCGGTACAGCTCGATGGCGAACTCGCCTGCGAGCTGGTGCTCGACGCCCGCGAACAGGCCGACGACCGCCTGCTGCTCGAGATCGAACTCAGCGGCGACGGCCTGATCCCGGCCACCGACACGCTCCTCGCCCCGGCCGCCGGCGGGTGGCAGGCGACGGACACCGAGCAGGTCCGCTACGGCTTCACCGACATCGGCTGCGATGGCCAACGGATCCGCGCCGGACTCGAACGGGTCCAACGCCGCAGCTACCGCCCCACGCCCGATGGCGACCCCACGCGCTTCGCCTTCCCCGAGCCACGCGTACCGCACCTCGAGCCGAGCCTCCACCGCTACGCCGATATCGAGGTGATCGAAGCGCAGCCACAGATCGTACTCGATCGCGCACCCGGCAACGATGACCGCGCACGCTGGTGGTGGATCGCCGGCGCCCTCGTGCTCGTGATCGCGCTCGCCGGGTTCCTCCTGCGCCGCGTCCGCCGCCGCACCCGCACCGCCGACGGCCAGGACTGGCACCCACCCAGCAGCACGGCCAGCGCCGCCCTGCTCGGCTATCTCCGCCGCATCCAACACCAGGGCCCGCTGAGCGAAAGCGAACGCACCACCCTCGCAGCCGAACTCGACCACCTGCAGCAACGCCTGTTCACCCGCGACGGCGACCACACCACCGCCGCCAGGGAACTACACACCCTCTGCGAACGCTGGCAGGGAAAGATCGCCGGGTGAGAAGCGAGAAGCGAGAAGCGAGAAGCGAGAAGCGAGAAGCGAGAAGCGAGAAGCGAGAAGCGAGAAGCGAGAAGCGAGAAGCGAGAAGCGAGAAGCGAGAAGCGAGAAGCGAA
>JBEPXK010000610.1:0-2778 GCA_041641915.1 Planctomycetota bacterium | reverse complement strand
ATCGAGGTCGGCCCACGCGATCTCGAGCAGGGCTCGCTGTGCCTGGTGCGGCGTTTCCTCGTCGACGAGGACGAGCTCGATGCCCAGGCGGCGCGCAAAGCCAAGAAGCAGTTCCTGCCGCGCGCGCAGGCCATCGCCGCGGTGCCAGAGCTGATGACCACGATGCAGCAGGAGCTGCTCGAACGCGCCCGTGCGCGGCGTGAGCGGCGCACCCGGGTGATCGACGACATCGAGGAGTTCGAACGTTTCTTCGCCGAAACGGGCGGCGGTTTCGCCTGGGTCCATTGGGCGGGCGACGCAGAGGCCGAGGATACGATGGCCAAGCGCTTCGAGACCTCGATCCGTTGCATCCCACAGCCGGACCAGATCCCGGAGGCGGCGCGCGGCGAAGGCCGCTGCATCCTCACCGGCGCGCCGTCGGCCCAACGGGTGGTGATGGCCAAGGCCTACTGAGCGCCGGGTTCAACACCCGCCCAAGCAGGCAGCACCCGCCGTCCCGAGCGGGGCGGCGGGTGCACTGCGCAGCTCACGTCCACCGCCAACATGCCGCTTTGCGCAGCAGCTGGCGGCCAGCCCCCTCGCGCGCGTTGGGGCTGGCGGTTGTTCTGTGCGGCTGCAACCCGTGGGTTGCCAACGGCTCAGGCGCCGGGCAGATGGTAGAGCACCGCTGCGGGGATCTCCTCCTTCTCGCCGCCCGGGGGCTGCCACGTGACCTCCAGTCCGGCGCCGCCACCACCTTGATAGAAGTAGACCTCGAACTCGTGGGCGCCGGGCTCGAGCGTGACCGTACCCTGCTCTTCCTCCATGCCGTGCCAGCCGCCGTTCTCGACCACCGCTTCGCCGTCGATGTACAGGAAGCTGCCGTCGTCGGACTCGGTGAAGAAGGTGTACGCACCCGATTCCTCGACCACCACCTGTCCGGTGAAGCGTAGGGCGTAATCGTTCCTGCGCTTGGCGAGATTGGTGCCGAGTGTATCGGTGGTGCCGGTCGCCGCGGGATCGACCCCTTCGAGCCCCTCCTCCATCGCGTCGCGATCATCGGTCTCGTAATAGGCATACTGCAGACCGGGGATGCGCGAGTGATAGGTGAACTCCAGGCTACCGGTGGCGGTGTTCGCCGCCTCCGATCGGTCCGCGATATCACGCGCGGTGAGCGAATAGGCGCCGTCATCGGTCAGTGGCTGCGTCGCCTCCAGCAACACCGCCGTGCCGTCGTCGGTGACTTCGGCCGCGACGAGTTCGACCGCCGGCGCAAGCGCGTAGTTCCCCGGATCGCCGGCGCTGGTCGGGGCCACCGGCTCGTTGAACACCGCGCGGATACGCGTCCTGCCCGCCGGCTGGACCGCAACCAGTTCCGGCGGCGCGGTGTCGGCGACGGTGGTGACGGTCGCGCTCAGCGGTTCGGTCGCATCCTTGCTGTCCTTGCCGACGTAGGTGAAGGTGTCGGTACCGGTGAACCCGGGCTGCGAATGATAAACGAAAGAGGTGGCTCCGGTACGTTCGAGATCGCCGTGTGCGGGCTGCTGCTCGATTTCGATCTTCAATTCGTCGACCACATCGTCGTTGTCGCTTATCGGGATCGCGACCGCGACCTCCTGACCCTCGGTGCAGGTCACGCTGACCGCCTCGACCTCGGGCAGGGTGTTGTCAGCCTTGACGTCCTCGAGCGCTCGCTGGATGTAGCGGCGCATGTCGCGCTCCGACTCCGTGGCCAATTGCTTGAGCGCAGGAACGGCGGCGGCGGCTTCCTCGCCGAGGCCGGCGAGGGTGGCGATCGCCTGGCGCCGCAAGGTCTCGTCGTCGCCCTCGACCAGCTTGATCAATTCCGGCACCGCATCCTGACCGCTGGCGGTGAGGGTCGAGGCCAGCGTGTCGAACAGAGCCGGATCGTCCTCTTCCATCGCCGTACGCATCATCTTGAACAGGTCATCGAGCTCGTCCTCACGCTTTCGATCGTGCATCGAGACCACGGTCTCGCGCATCAGGCGATAGCGGCTGAGGTCACCAGATTCCAAGGACTGCTTCGCCTGCTCGATCAGCTCGGGAATGAGCGATTTCGCTTCATCACCGATAGCGGCCAGGGCCCTGGCGGCGTGGACCTGGGTCTGCCAGTTCTCGGCGTCGAGCATGCCGCGCAATTCCGGAACCAGGCTCTGCTGGTCGTCGGCGCTCGCCTTCGCGATGATTGCAATACCCTCGCGCCGATCGCTGAGATAGCGCGCCTCGAGCATGGCGAGGGCTTCTTCGGGGCTCGTGGCCTTCGCGTCTGCGGCGTCGGTCGCTTCGGCCCCGGCGGCAGGGGCGATGCCTGCCAGCGCCAGAGCGGCGAGGATGGTGGTGCTGCGTAACGTGCTCATCGATTCTCCTTCGTGTCGTCTTGTGGTACCGGGGCATGATCATGTGCCACACTCGGTGCGTCGCGCGGGGCAGCGCCGGCATGCGATCCCGAGAGCCCCGGCAGGGGTTCCGTCCATCACGGTGCGTCGGCCCCAGCAACATGTCAATGCAGCATGAAGACGATGGTGACAAGGCCTGAAGAAAGCGCGCAGCGTCCGCGCGCTTGCGCCGTAGGAGGTTGATTAACGCTTTCCATCAGAGGGGGCGCTGCCCCCTCGCGCGCTCACGCGCACCCCAGCTGCGCTTGCTCCTCGCTTGGCTGCGGGGCTGCGCTTGCGCTGCGTCGGCCCGGTGGCCCCACCGGGGCCACCTATCGCTACGCGATGCCGCCTCCGCCCCCCCCCCGGCCTCGGTCGCCCTTCGCCAGCTTCGCTGGCGTTT
>JBEPXK010000609.1:0-2778 GCA_041641915.1 Planctomycetota bacterium | reverse complement strand
CGAGGGGGCCATGGGGGCCGGGCCGGCCCCCATCGGCCGACAGAGCCCTGTTTTCCGCCGAAAATGGGCCGCAGGCCCGGCGGAAACGCCAGCGAAGCTGGCGAAGGGCGACAGAGGCCGTGGGGGTGTGCGCCGAAGGCGCGAGGGGGCAGCGCCCCCTCTGAAGAAAGCCTCCCGCAATTCGCTCAGCGCAACTCTGCCCAGGGATCCGTCGCCTCGTAGTCGAGCGCGGTGTAGATCCGCAGTTCGATCTTCGCCTTGCGCGGGTGGTTGGTGTGCACGATCAGCTTCTCTTTGAGCACCGCCGGTTCGCGTTCGGCGTCGGGGTTGGCGGCCCGGCCGACGATCAACACGGTGCCGGGGTCGATCTGGCGCTGCTGCCAGTTCCACAGCGAGCCGTCGTATTCGAGTCCGGTCACCTTCAGCCCGCCCGCGGGTCGGGTCAGCGGCGGCGAGGTGACCATGATGATCTCCTCCAGACGGTGGAGTTCGTCGGGTCGTTCGTGCGAGGTGAACAGGTAGACGTTGCGGCGGATCGCCTTCTCCGGGCGGCGATCGAACGGACCCGAGGGGGGAATGCTGTCGACGGCCACGTCGGGCACCACCATCCATTGCAGCGTCCGGGTGATCATCTCCAATCGCCGATCGGTGAACTCGACGTAGATCCTCTGCGTCTGCAGTCCGGAGGTGTTGCTGTTGTCGATCGCCACCGAGATCGTGGCCTCGGCGTGGGGCAGGAGGAAACGCTGGTCGACGGTCAGCTTGAAGCAGACACAGGTCGAGAACAGGCGCTTCACCCGCACCGCGCGATCGTAGGGATTGGTGATGGTAAAATCGACGCTCAGCCGCCGGCCTTCGCGCAGACGCGGGACCAGTCGGGTCGGCCCGTCATCCGTGGTGGTGGCACCCAGCGATACGGTGGCCAGCAGCGCGAGCAGCAGCAGACACGGCAGGTGACGGTTCATGGGCGGTGCTCCGGTTGTGGTCGACGACGACGCCTGGCAGTGACAACGCGGGTCGGCGAGGAAGGTTCATCGTCGGGCGTTCCGGGGGTCGGCGACGGTGGCGCGGCCAGCCGGCCGGCCCAGTGCAGGCGTTGGGCGTAGTGTTGGCGCTGGATGCGCCGGATCGCGCGCAGGGCGATGAAGTAGAGCGGGATCGAGGTCAGCACCCCGATGATCAGTCCGCCGATGGCCATGGGCAGGAACAGGCGTTCGAAAGACTCGACCATGAAGTGCTGAATGCCCTGCCACAGCGGCATGCTCCAGATCTGATCCCAGATCGCCTTCATCTCCTCGCGGGTGATCGATCCGCCGAGCAGCAGCGAGCCCACGCGGTAGTTGGCGTAGTAGATCGCGAGGAAGGTGGCGGGGTTGCTCAGCCAGACCAGCGCCAGTGCGGCGACAATGTTCACCCGGCAGATCCAGGCGAACAGTGCAGCCACCGGCATCTGGATGCCCATGATCGGCAGCCAGCCGATGATGTTGCCGAGGACCACCCCCCACGCGATGTTGTTCGGCGAGTCGTGCAGGTGCAGGATCTGCCGCCAGCGCCGACGGATCATGGTCCGTAGGCGTGAACCCAGGCGTTTGCGGGTGGGCGGGGGCTGGCCTACGTACACGGTGACATTGACCCAGGGCCACGCCAGCGGTCAAGGGATTTGAGCGCGAAACGCCGCAGCTCCGCCTCGCTGGGCCGGGTGGCATGGCCGACGGTGGCGAGCAGCGGCAGGCCGGTGAGCGCTTGCAGCTCCTCGGCTGCGGTACTGGTTGCCGCGCTGTCCGCCACCGGCTCATGGTGGTTGAGGACCAGCCCCAGCGGTTCGCAGCCGGCCTGTCGCAGGCGCGCGACCGTCAGCATGGTGTGGTTGAGCGTGCCCAGGTGGGGTCGGGTGACCACCAGCGCGCGCAAATCCGCGGCCAGGGCGACATCGAGCACGGTCTCCAGTTCGGGGGTCAACGGCACCAGCAGGCCACCGACGCCTTCGACCAGCAGGTCGTGTTCCCCGTGCAGCGCACGCAGGTTGTCGAGCAGCTCGTGCAGCGCGATGGTGCGCCCCTCGAGTCGGGCGGCCAGATGCGGGCTACAGGCTTCGCGCAGCCGGATCGGACAGATGCTCTGCGGATCCTGGCCGTCGCCGCAGAGCGCAGCCAACTGCTCCACGTCGGTCCACCGGCCGTCGGCTTCGACCCCCGCTGCCGCGAGCTTGTGCAGCCAGACCCGGCGATCGAGCAACCGCAGGGCGCGCGCGAGCAGCCGGGTGACGTGGGTCTTGCCTACCCCCGTGTCGGTGCCGGTGATCAGGATGCGTAGCGGCTGTGCCATGACGCGCAGAATGGGCACCGCATCGGGCAGTAAAGCCCGGTTCCTAGCGACGGTGATCGGATCCACTCCCGCTCCCCCCTCTGGCCGGGTTGGCCTATCGGCACGGAATTGGCATACAGCGAGCGGCCGTGTCGATGTGACCGGGTCGTTGCCCGGTCCACGGCCGGAACGAGCGAGCCCGGAAAGTCCCGTGGCTGAGGAGGAGTCGGATGCCGACCTACGAGTATGAGTGCGCCCGCTGCGGCGAGATGGACATCTTCCAGTCGATCACCGAGGATGCGCTCGAGCGTTGCCCGGTCTGCAAGTCGCGGCGCTTCAGCCGCCGCATCAGCGGCGGCGGCGGAGTCATCTTCCGCGGCAGCGGCTTCTGGGAGACCGACTACAACCGTTCGGCCGACTACCAACAGAAGGCCAAGGGCGAGTCGAAGACGGCCGACGCGGGCGGCGGTGACG
>JBEPXK010000608.1:0-2784 GCA_041641915.1 Planctomycetota bacterium | reverse complement strand
TTCTCCTGCAGCGCCGACTGCCGCCGGTACATGGCCACCCCGGCGACCGCGGTCGCGACCACCAGCAGCGCGGCGGCGATCCAGGGCCAGGCCAACTCGCGCATCATCGCCTTGCGCCGCAACAGGCTCTCGGGGCGCAGATCGAAGCTGACCGTGTCCGGTTCGCCCGCCAGCGCCGTGCCCAGGGCGAGGCCGAAGGTATGCGGGCGTTCGGGCGTGGGACCGGTGCAGCCGGCGAAGGGATCGCCGGTCACCACGGTGGTCTTGAGTCGGCGTTCGAGATAGCTCGCCAGACCGACCAGGTCGGCGCCGCCGCCGAGCAGACGCACCCGGGCGATATCCATCTGCTTCAGGCGCAACTGCGCGCGGAACCAGGACAGGGTCTTGGCGATCTGGACGTGCAGCGCCTCGGCGCTCTGGGTCATCTCCGGGCCCAGGCGCACCGCGCCGGTCTGCAGCGTGATCTCGCCCGGACCCGGCGGTTCCGGGGCGGCGAATACCGGATGCGTCGGTCGCTGCCAGGGCTCGTTCGTCTCGCCCGTCTCCGCGGCGGTCTCGGGCGCCGCGGCCGGGTGCGGCAACTCCCCGGCAGGCGCGCCGTCGGCCTCACCGGAGCTGGCGAGGCCTTCGCCGCCGCCGTGCTCCGCGCTCGCGCCTCCGGCCTGGCCTTCGTCCTCGAAGCGCAGCTCGAGTTCGTCCGTTCCGCTCGCAGCACCCGGCGCCGGAACCGGGCCGGCGACGTCGGCCGCAGCCGCCGGCGCCGACGCGCTGGGGCTGGTGCCGTCGGCGGGCTCCTGCTCCAGGTCGTCGAAGACGATCAGATCATCTTCCGTTGCGCTACCACCGCCACCAGCACCAGCGGCGCCGCCTGCATCACCATCGCCGCCGAGGACCACGGCGGTCGACCCCGACGGGGCAAGCGCATCGACCGTTCGCTTGAGCGCCTCGGCCTCATCGAAACGGATCCCCCGACTGCGGGCCATTTGTTCGGTGAAGTTGTCGCCGCCGTAGGCGATCTGTCGGCAGGCGAGGAAATCGCCGTCGCGCAGCAAGGCGATACGGGTCGCACGCGAGCCGATGTCGACCACCAACTCGTAGGCCGTCTCCCCCTCGCGGCCGATCGGCTCGGTGGTGGGCGCATTGGCCACCGCCGCCGCGGGGAGCTCGAGATGGTCGCAGGCGATCTTGGCCGCGCCGAGATCCTGCAGCAAGGCGTGCACCTGCGGCACCTGGGCCAGCGCGCAGCAATGGATCAGCTCACGGCTGCCCAGCGGTACCAGGCGCACATCGGCGGCGAGATCGTCGCCGCCGCCGGTGTGCTGGCTCAGCTCGAGATGCAGCAGGCGTTCGAGTTTGTCCGGCGGAATCGGGTCGTTGTATTCGAAACGGACCATGGTCGCCAGGTCGCTGCAGACCACCCCGACCCGCCCGCGCAACGGAAGCTTGTTATCGATCTCGGCCAAAGCCCGCAGCAGCGGCTTGCGTTCCCCCTGCTCGTCGAATCGGCTGACCTCGGCCGTCCCCAGGACCTGGGTCACGCCCTTGCGCACCTGTACGGCCACCGCGCGGACGTGGAAATAGCCGATGTCGAGGCCGACCAGCGGACGGCTCATGGGCCGACGCGCTCCCTGCGACCGCGGATGTCCTGGCTCAGGGTCTTGCGCATCTTGCGCTGTTCCGCCGCCATCTCCGCGGCGCGCTTGCGCGTCGCCTCGGCCTCGAGTCGTTCGCGGGCGCGGATCTCCTCGCGCACGTTCGCCGGCAGCACCACCCGCGCGGTATCGCGCAGATAGCGGATCTCGTCGGAGAGCTCGGCCCCGGTGGGATCGATGATGTGCGCGGTGACGAAGATCATCAGCTTCGAGCGGCTGAGCGAATCCGAGTCGCTGCGGAACACGCGGCCGAGGCCGGGGATACGCATGAGATACGGCAGGCCCTGGGTGTCCTGATTCTCGCGTTCGGTGATCAGACCGCCGAGGGCGATGGTCTCGCCGTCCTTGACATGGAGGATGGTGTTGAGCGTGCGGGTGGCGATCTCCGGCTCGCGGGTGGTGAACAGCGCGGTGCTGGTGCTATCGCCTTCGCTGAACGAGCCGCCAGAGGTCAGCTGGGCCCGGTTGAGGATCTCGGTCACCGTGGGCACGAGCTCGAGCGTGATCACGTCCGAGTTGCGCGCGATCGACGGGTGGATCTCGAGCGTGAAACCCTCCTTGGCCGTGCTCCATTCCGGCTCGATCTGGGCCGAATTGAAGTTGGTATCGTTGTCGTCGTCGAAATCGTCATCGACGTAATTGGGAATGCTGATGTTGTTGTAGCCGCTGATGTAGGGCACATCGACCGAGAGGTCGATCACGCCGGTGGCGTTATTGAGCGTCATGATCTGCGGGGCCGAGAGCACGTTGGCGTGGCCCTTGGACTCGAGCGCGTTGATCAGCACCGAGAAGTTGGGCCGGATTCCCGGACCGCCGCCGGCGATCGCGGTGGTGAGCCCCGGCCCGGCCTGCCCGCTGAACTGACCGAGGAAATTGTCCACCAGAACGTCGGCATACGGGACATCATCATCGGGATTAGGATCAGAGAAAGGCGGGACTATTGGCGAGCCGCGAGCGGCGCCCCAGCCGATACCGCCAGCGCCGCCATCGCGTGAATCGCGGCCGAACAGCCCCCACTGCAATCCCAAGTTCATCGCCGCCTCGTTGCTGACCTCGACGAACTTGGTCTCGATCATGATCATGGTCGAATTGTAGTCGAGCGCGTGCAGCAAGCGTTCGATCTCGCTGATCG
>JBEPXK010000607.1:0-2787 GCA_041641915.1 Planctomycetota bacterium | reverse complement strand
CCATCACCGCGTCCGGGTCGGGCCCGTCGCTGGAGAGGTAGCTCTGGGCGCGCTCGATCGCGGCTCCGGCACAACCCGCCGCCGCGTCGTCGAGCCCGTCCCGGGCCACCTCGGCGCCGTAGACATTAGCGATGTACTCGCTGGCGCGCAGCGCGCCGGCCTGGCCGGCGTTGAGCGCCGAGCCGCCGGGGCGCTTGACGCCGTGGGTGCCGGCGGTCTCGCCGATGATGAAGGTGTGCGGGATGCTCGACTGCCACCAGGCGTCGACGGCGAAGCCACCGTTCTGGTGCTGGGCGCAAACGCCGATCTCCAGCGGCTCGGAGTGCAGATCGATGCCGTTCTCGGTGTAGATGTCGATCGCCGGCTGGTTCATGTGCACCAGGCGGGCGATCGGCAGCTCCTGCTCAGCGCCGGTGCGCTCGAGATAGATCCGCGCGTCGTCTTCGAGATCGGCGATGGCGAAGGGCTTCCAGCCCTCCTGGCCGATGGGATTCTTGAGGAAGTCCATGAACACGCGCCGACCGCGGCCGAAGATCTCCTTATGCACCGCCATGTCGACCATGCTCGACTGGCAGTCGTCGATCCGCTGGGCGTCGAAGGGCCACTGGTAGCCCTTGAGGAAGATGTTGGTCGCCATCTTCTCCATGCTCGGGAAATACTCGGTGAGGAATTCCCGCTCGTCGCTGACGCCGTCGGCGGCAGTGGAGTAGATCCGCGGCACCACCTGCATGTAGGTGCCCGAGACGTTCCAGCGGAACTTGGTCGAGGCCAGGCCGTACTGCGACTCGGTCATGTTGTTGCCGATCAGGCCGGCCTTGTAGGCGATACCGTGGATGCCGACCTGCCCGCGCGGATAGACGGTGATCTTGTAGATCTGCCCCGGTCCGCCGGTGGCCAGGATCACGTTTGCGGCCCGGAACAGGGTGTAGCCGGGATCCTTGCCGTCGGCGGCGCGCCGCTTGTCGATGGTCAGCAACGCCACGATCCGGCCGCCGCCGTCGCGGACCAGTTCGACCAGCTCGTGTTGATCGAAGATGGTGCAGCCGCTGCTGCGGACGCGCTGCTCGAGGCACTCGCTCATGAACTTGGAGGTCTTCGGCCCGGCCGAGGTCGCGCGCTCGTAGGGATCGTGGTCGGTCTTGTAGCCGATGAACGCGCCGTCCGGATCGTGGGGGAACGGAACGCCGGCGTCGACCAGACGGTAGAACTGCCGCAGGCTGTTGACGCCCTCGATCAGCGCGTGGTCGCCGTGACAGCAGCCGCCGGCGGTCAGGCTTTTGGCGAATTCGACCGGGGTGTCCGGCACCTTGGGCGAGGTGCCCATCTTGTAATAGGTCTGCTTGTCCGACCCGGACATGCGCGAGGTACCCAGCGGTAGCCCGGTGGTCACGCAGGCGACGCGATCGGCGGCGTCCTCGAGCCCGGCCTGGGTGTAGAAGTCGTAGAGGTGCAGCACCGCCGACATGCCAGCGGCGCCGGCGCCGAGCACGACGGTATTGAGATGGTAGACCGGGACGGTCTGTCCGGCGATGGTGGTGTCACTGGTCGTGATGCTCATGCATGCTCCGTCGCCCCTGGGGCGCATTCGTTGACGTGTCTGTGCGCGGCCGCTCGCGGGCTCAGAGCACGTGGAGATGGAAGCCGCCGTCGACGTCCAGGACCTGGCCGGTAGAGAACGGCAGCGCGCCGGAGGCGCAGGCGGCGACCGCCCGGCCGATGTCATCCGGCGTGCCCCAACGCTTGATCGGGGTCAGCCCTTCGCCGATGAGCTTATCGTATTTCTCCTTCACCACCGCGGTCATGTCGGTGGCGATGATTCCCGGCCGGATCTCGTAGACGTTGATGCCGTACTCGGCCAGCCGCGCCGCCCACAGCTTGGTCGCCATGCTCACCGCGGCCTTGGACAGACAGTACTCGCCACGGCCCGGCGAGGCGCAGTAGGAGCTGATCGAGGCGATGTTGACGATGCAGCGGAAAGCGTCGGGGATCTGCGCGCGCAACTCGATCATCCAGTTGGCCACCGCCTGGGTCAGGAAGTAGGGCCCCTTGGCGTTGACGCCCATGACGAAGTCGTAGGAGTCCTCGCTCGCCTCGAGCACGTCAGCCCGGACCTTGGGCGCGACGCCGGCGTTGTTGACCAGGCAGTCGATGCGGCCGAAAGCCTGCTTGATCTGCGCGATCGCCTCGGCCCGTTGATCGGCCTTGGTGATATCGCAGGCCACGGCGATGGCCTTGCGCCCCAGCGCCTCGATCTCCTGCACCGCGTCGGTGCCCTCGATGATGTCGGCGATGACGATGTCGTAGCCGGCGCCGGCCAGCGCCTTGGCGCAGCCGAGCCCGATGCCGCGGGCGGCTCCGGTGACCATGGCGACGGGGTTGCTCATGCGAATATCTCCTGCTCAGGGTCCGAGACGGACGCGCAGCGTCCGCCGACTGGCAGGAGCGTCAAGAAGCAAGCGCAGCGCGGCTTCACGTGACAAGTGTCACGGCGTGGACGATCGATCCCCGCGGCGGTGCAATACGTCCATGCGACGACTGGTGGTCTGTCTCCAGCAGAGTGGAACATATGACGGGACCCTCAGAGCTCCAGGAAAGGCTACCAAAACGACCCTGGCCTTGCGCGCGTCAGCGCGCCGCCGAGGGGGTCATGGGGGCCCGGCCGGCCCCCCACGGCCTCGGTCGGGGTTCGCGGCCTCCGGCCGCGTTTTCTGCGGGCCTCCGGGCCCGGCTTGCTCGCTGTCGCTCGTCGCGCTCCACCGGCCCATTTTCGCAAAAAACCACCCCTCG
>JBEPXK010000606.1:0-2805 GCA_041641915.1 Planctomycetota bacterium | reverse complement strand
GCCCATTTTCGCAGAAAACCACCCCTCGGTCGGCCGGTCGCCCAGCCAAGCCTGGCTGGGCTCCACTCGCTGGCGGTGCCGAGGTTTGGAGCTCTGAGGGACCCGTCATGATTGACTTGCTTCGCTAGCGGTGGTCCGATGCGCTCCTGAAGGGGAATGCGACATGCGCCAGGGCGTGACGATCATCTGCACCGGCATCGGTCAGGGCAAGCAGCGGCAGGATCTGACCATTTCCGGAGAGCTCGCGGACGGCGTCTGGGCGCACGGTCTGGCCAGCATCAGCCATTGGAATGGTGCGACCCATGTCATCACCAACGCCACTCTCGAGCGTGCCGGGGAGCGCCTGGCCGGGCAGGTCTCCGTTGCGGCCCAGCCCGACAGCTGGCTGCCGAAGGACCGTCGCCCGGTCCCGTTCACGGTCGAGATCGACGCGCCGCTGGATGGTGGCCCCGGCTGTTTCACCTCCGGTTTCGGCGGGGAGGAGCGCCGCGGCACCGCGACGGTCGAACTGCGAGCGCCAGCGGCCTCCCTGCCGCTCGATGCCGATCTGCTCCTCGACCTGATCCCCTACGGCGAATCGGGGCCGCGGCACGACGAGCCCTGCTATACCGCCCGGGTGGTGTTGCGGGAGGGGGCGCTGCAGGCGATCGAACTCGGCAAGACCTTCCATAAGCGCGCGGCTCGTTTCCATCGTCTCGAGCCGCTCGACGCCCAGCTCGATACCGATGCCTTCGTATTCGAGGGCGAAGGCCCGGTTGTCGCAGCGCACGATCTGCCGGCGGTCGACGGACGCAGCCGCTGGCGTCTGAGCGGATGCCGCGCCGAGGACCGGGTCGCCGGGACCTTCAGCGTGACCTGGCCCGGTGCGGACGGCCCGATCACGCGTCAGGGCGGCTTCAGCGGTGCGCTGGTGACTCCGCGGCCAGCAGATATCCCGCCTGCCATCTGGCGCTACGAGGCGGACGATGCGCCGTGGTTCCAGCCGGTGGACGGACATCGGCCGGTGGCTCCGGGGGAACATCCGCGCCTGCTGTTCCGCCGTGAGGACGTGCCCGCTTTGCGCGCGCGTGGTCAGACCCCCGCCGGGCAGGCCATGCTGCGACGCCTGCGGTTGTTGTTGGGCGCAGACGGCGAGCAGCTGCCCGCCGAGCGCAATCCCCATGCCCCGGTCAACAAGAACGCCCGCGGGCCCGCGGAGCTCGGCTGTGGCGCCTTCACCGCCTGGCACTGCAGCGGCTATGCCCTGCTGCATCTGGTCACCGGCGAGCAGCATTACGCCGCGTTGGCCTTCCAGGCGCTCGAACTGCTGTGGCAGGGGGTGCCGGATCGCGATGAGCGCTACGCCTGGAGCGGCGTCAGCGGTCTGCGCATCGGCCCGGTCCTCGCTGGCGCCGCCCTGAGCTACGACCTGTGCTACGAGGCCTGGTCGCCTGCGCAGCGGAGCGCGGTGGTGCGGCGGTTGATGGACTACGACGACTGCGACCCGCAGCGGCTCTGGACCATCGACCGGATGCTCTTCGCCAACGGCTACCCGCCCGGTTCCAACCATTACGGCGCCTACATCGGCGGGCCGGGGCTGGTCGCGCTCGCGCTGCGCGACGATCCCGATGTCGATCCCGCGCTGATCGAGCGTTGGCTCGGCGGCGCGCATCAGGGCATCGTCCGCGTGCTCAGCTACGGCTTCGGCGACCACGGCGGCTTTTCCGAAGGGCATCACCCATCCCGCCTGTCGGCCAATTCCGGGCTCATTGCGTTGTTCCAGGCCATGCGGGTGGCCGATGGCCGCAATTATCTGCAGCCGCGGTCCAACGCGGCGTGGTTGACGCTGCGGTGGATCCACCTGATCACCGCTGGGGTCGAGGGGCCTGTCTTCACCCACCATGGCACCTACGGCGGCGACGCTTACGACGCCTGGGGCCTGTCGCATGGCGGCGAGTTCGCCGCCGGCTTCGGCGCGATCGATCCGGCTCTGCGTCCAGCGCTGCTCTGGACCTGGCAGCACTGCATCGCCGGCCGGCAGGCCTGTGCGGATCGCGCGTCCTGGCTCGCCGTCGGCGAGGACAGCTTCGACATCCTCACCTATCCGCACCGCGCGCTCCACGCCTTCGTCAACTGGCCGCTCGAGCAGGAGCCGGTCGATCCGGCGCAGCTGCTGCCACGGGTGTTGGTCGACCGCGTCCACGGCTATATCCACG
The DNA here is from genome assembly GCA_041641915.1 of Planctomycetota bacterium. Taxonomy (GTDB): domain Bacteria; phylum Planctomycetota; class UBA11346; order UBA11346; family UBA11346; genus SLQH01. Next base: position 610 of record JBEPXK010000606.1, on the reverse strand, counting down.
CGCGTGAGCGGTGGCAGGATGCGGACGATCTGCGCGTGTCGCTCGGCTTGGATACCGGTCCGCGGGGATATTACCGCTTCAACACCGGCACCGCGCCGCTGCGGATCGCTGCCGGTGAGCGCCGCGTCGAAGCGGGCCTGGAATTGCAGCAGCCGGAGGTGATCGACTACCACGACGAGCCGGACGGCTCGCATCGGGTGGCCTGGTTCGATCAGGCGGGCGTGAGCGGCTGGTGGGTCGATCTTTCGGGGCGCACAGGCGCCCGGTTGGTGGCCATCTGCGCTGGCCCGGCCGCGGCGGCGGCAGCCGAGGCTGATGGGCCCGGAATCCAGCTGTTCCGTTGCCAGCTGGACGAGGTGCCGGCCTGGGTGGTGGTGCTCGACGGAAGCGACGTGGCGCCGGAGGTCACGGGCAACAGCCTGACCATCGCCGGCCGGCGGGTGGTCTACGATCCGCGCACCGGGCTGGGGGTGGCGTAGTTCGCAGAGACGATGGGCGCTGTACGCCCCCGCCGCCGACCGCCACGGCCAAAGCATAAAGTGACGCTTTCTTCAGAGGGGGCGCTGCCCCCGCGCGCCGCCCGCGCCCACCCCCCCCCCCCCCGGCGCCC
>JBEPXK010000605.1:0-2806 GCA_041641915.1 Planctomycetota bacterium | reverse complement strand
TACCTCTACAACCTCGCCACCGCCCACGAACAACTCGGCGATCTGAGCGCCGCCCGCGCGGCCTACGAGAAATGCCTCGCGCTCGACGAGCGCCATTTCCAGGCCCACTACAACCTCGGCACGCTGCACATGCGCCTCAAGCGCCCCGACCTGGCCGAGAGCCACCTGCGCCGGGCGCACGAAGCCGACCCCCGGCGGCCGGAGCCGCTGCTCAACCTCGCCGTGCTCGCCGAACGCGGCCAGGGCCGCGGCGAGGCCCACGCGCTCTACACCAAGGCAGTCCAGATCGCCTCGGCCCATCGCCCCGGCATGCTCACCCGCGCGCTGTGGCACCGCGCACGCTACTACCGTCGTACCACCATCCCCGGCGTCCCGACCAAGGTGCTGATGAAGGAGGACCTGCAGCAGATCCTCGAGCGCGACCCCGACTTCGCTGAGGCCAACGGGCTGCTCGGCGAATATTACGAGAGCCTGGCCGAGTACGACAAGGCCATCGTCCACCTCGAACGCGAGATCGCCGGCGACAATTTCGATCCGCACGCGGAAACCGATCTGCGGGCTCACTTCCGCCTCGCCATCATCTACTCCGAGCATCGCCGCAACGAAGACAAAGCGCTCGAGCACGTCACCGCCTACAGCCGTCTGCGCCCCGGCGCCGCCACCGCGCTGCGCGAACGCGCCCTCAGGGTCTTCGGCGACGACGACGTCGGCACCACGCCCGACCAGCCCCGGCCGGCCGACCCGGCGCGAGACGGGTCATGAGCGACTGCGCGCACCCCTACGATCGCGAGCGCCCGGCCTGCGCCCAGAGCGCGCCGGGCGACGCGGAGCGTTGCATCTGGCACAACGCGGAGGTCGACAAGACCCCGGCCTACGTGGTCGAGCTGCTCAAGCAGGCAGTGCAGATGAGCGCCGGCGACTGCGAGGGCTACCATCTCGAAGGTCTGGTCTGGCCGGGTGCACGCTTGAGCGGGGTCAACCTGCGCGGTGCGCACCTGCGCGACGCGGTGCTCGCCGGCGCGGATCTCGTCGGCGCGGATCTGACCGGCGCCGACCTCACACGGACCAACCTCCGTGCCGCCCAGCTCGACGATGCCCGGTTGGCAGAGTGCGAACTGGTCGAAACCCATCTCGGCAGCGCCAGCCTGCGTCGCGCCGACCTCACCGGCGCCCATCTCGCGGGCACGGTGCTGCTCGGCGCCGACCTGCGCGAAACCGACATGGCCGACGCGAAGGTCGTCGACTTCCAGTGGAACCGCCTCACCCGCTTCTCGGGCATCCGCGGTTTCGAAGCCGAGGAACAGGATGACGAGGAGGCGACCCAGCGTTACGTCGCCCCGGTGGCCCTCGGCGCGCACGACCTCGATACCGGCCAACAGCTGGCCCGCGGCTCGGACCCCGAGCTCGAACGTCCCCGGGTCTACCGCAGCGATGTGCTCGAGCGCCCCACCAGCGATCCGGCCGCAGCGCTCGAACCGATCCCGCGCATCCCGACCACCAAACGCCCCACGCCGCCGGCCACCCTCTCCGCCCTGCGTCACCTGCGGCGTCAGACCCGGCGGATGGCGATCTTCTGTGCCGCGGCGCTGATCCTGGCCATGGCCACCACCGCCGATGTCATCCGCCTGCGTCTCAACGACCGACCCGATTCGACTGCCCCGACGACCGCCCTGCCGAGCGCGCCGCCGGCGAGCAGCCCGCTGACCACCGATGATCGCGCCGCCTATCGCGCGCGGATCAGCTCGCTGAGCGAGACGGTGGATCGGCTCGAAGCGCAGACGCAACAAGCGCACGAACAGGCCGAACGCGCCCGCGAACGCCTGGCCACCGCCGCCGGACGCATCGAGGCCCTGGAGCGCGCCCGCCGCGACCTGGCCGTCGACAACGCCAGCCTACGCGAGGCCAGCGACCGGGTGCTGTTGCTCGAGGGGACCCTGACGGAGGTCCGTAACGAGCTCGCGGACCAGATCGAACGCAACCGCCGGCTGGAGCAGGCCAGCACCATCCTCGCCCGCGGGGTCGACACCCTGCGCAGTGACAAACGCGAACTCGAAGAACATGTCTACGGCGACCAGTTGGCCAACGAGCATCGTATCCGTGACCTCAGCGCCAAGGTCGCCACCTACGAGCAGGAGCTCGCGACAGCAAAACGGAAGATCGACGCCACCGCCCAGCGCAACATGGAGCTGGAGAGCGCCCTGGCCACAGCCGAGGAGAGCCTCACCGCCTTCACCCGCCGCATCCAGGGCACGCACCTCGAATCGCTGCTCGGCGAGGCGGCCGAAGAGCAGCCCCTGCTGCAGATCACCCCGGGGCGGGTCATCGCCCTCGGCGGCGACTACCTCATCACGCTGCGGGTCGACCACGAACCCGGCGACGGCGAGGAACAGCACCTGCGCAGCGAACTGGTGGTCCAGGGCCCGCCCGGCGAGCGCCTGCCCGAAGTCGGCCTGGCCTTCTACGGCCCCGACGGCCACCCCCTGCGCAAGGTCGCCTACGCCTTCCCCGCCAGCGCCGAAGCACGCGGTTTCGCCAGCGCCGTCTCCATTCTCAGCAGTCCGGTCTTTCCCCGCTCCGCCCGGGTGATCCTGACCCCTGCCGGCAGCGTGGAACCGCGCCTGGGCCGCAACGATCGACAGACCCCCCGGCCGGAGTAGGACGGTCCGGACGCGCAGCCGATAGCGCGTGGGCGTTAGTGCCTCGATTGCTTGTGACAGCGACAAAAAACAACGTTTTGAAAGCGGCGCTGTCACAAGCTGTCGAGGCACAGGGGGTTCGGGGGACGAAGTCCCCTGATGAAAGAGCG
>JBEPXK010000604.1:1404-2809 GCA_041641915.1 Planctomycetota bacterium | reverse complement strand
GGCCCGTTCTAGCCTCCCCACGCGATTGGAGTGCAGTGATGCGATTGCAGAACGAACTGGTAGAGGTCGATCTCGACGAACGCTGGCCGCGGATCTGCTCGGTCGGCCGACGCGATACCGGGGGCCGGCTCGTGGGCTGCGATGCTGCGCGTCCGTTCGCGATCGAGGTCGACGGTACGATCCAGGTCCCCGATGGCTGCGGCGTCGTCCGGACGGATCAGAGCGCGGAATACGCCGTGCGGCTGGACCGGCTCGGCCTGGTCATGCACTTCCGTTTTTCGCTGCTCGCGCAGGGGGTGTTGTTCGAATTGACCGCGGTCGAAGAGCACGGCGACCATCGGCTGCAGTCCTGGCGGATCCCCGACCATCGGCTGATCACCGGTTGCGCCACCGCTGGCGACAGCTACCTGCGCCACTGCCTGGAGCGGCGCAACTGGGGTCACGACTGGTGCCCCGGCACCGGCTGCTACGACGACCGTGAGGACTGGGGCGCAGTCGGCGACGGCGTGGGCGAATACGGCCCGCGGCCGACCAAGCATGCCTGCGTATGGAACGAGGCCATCTGCGCCGCCTTCGACTGCTCGATCCGCGTCGCCCCGCTGCTCAGCGAGCTCGATAGCCAGGGCGCGGTGTTGCCGGGCCGGGCCGGGCGTTTCAGCGTCGCCGCGGGGGTGCACGCCTACCGTCTGCGCGGCGAATTGGCCGAGCCCTTCGCGTTGGCCCTCGGCATTCTCGCCGATGCCAACGGCGACGGCCGGGTCGACTGGTGTGACGCCGCCGGATGGGAGGGGGATCGCGTCTACGGGACCGACCTGCCCTACCGCGAGACCATCGTCTACAAGCTGATGACCGATACCGGGCATGCCGGCACCGCGCTCGAGTTCGCCGACTGCCTCGATGTGATCCGCCGGGTGCACGCGGTCTCCGGGGGCCTGCGGCAGATCGTCTACCTCGTCGGTTGGCAGTATGCGGGACACGACACCGGCTACCCCAGCTTCGACCGGGTCAATCCGGCGCTCGGCGGCGCCGCCGCGTTGCGGCAGCTGATCGCGGAGGCCAGCGCCTACAACTGCCTGGTCTCGCTGCACGCCAATGTCGATGACAGCTACGCCGAGCATCCGGGTCACGATCCGCAGGTGCTCAGCTGCGAACCCGGGCGTCGCCCCTTCGTCTGGCTCCACCGTGAGTCGACCGCGCGGCAGGAGTGCTTCAGCATCAGCCACACCCTCGATGTCGAGCGCGGGGACTTCCAGCGTCGGATGGAAGCGCTGCTCGCCGTGGTGCCGCTACGCGAGACGATCCATTTCGACGCGCACCGGCCCTACAACGAGGTCTGGACCGCCGCAGGCGAACACATCAGCGCCGAGTGCGAGGTCCAGCGCGGGATGGTGCCGATCCAGGCCTG
>JBEPXK010000604.1:0-1394 GCA_041641915.1 Planctomycetota bacterium | reverse complement strand
ATACAGGCCTGGCTGCGCGCACGCGGCCTGGACATGACCACCGAGGATACCGACAGCGAGAAGCGCGGCCTGTACCGGTGGGTCTGGTTCTGGCCCAGCTGGCTGCACCCCTATTGCGTGGCCATGGTCCACGGTCGTCTGGCGGGGCGGTGGTGGCACGGCCTGCAGAGCGAGGACCTCCCGCGGCCCGAGGGCCAGGTGCTCGGCCAGTGCGTGGTCGCGGCGGAGGCGGCGGTCGACAGCTACGCCGCCATCACCCGTAAATTCTACCTCAATTGGATGTACGCCCAGGTGCTCGGCCGGCGCAAGATGACCGGCTACCATATCGGCGACTGGCGTTTCGGCCTGCGCGCGGAGTACGGTTCCGGTACCTACGCCGCAGCCGGCTCCCATCATCCGCCGCGGCCGTTGTACGCCCAGCTCGACGGCCTCCCGATCGCCCGCGGTACCGATCGCTTCCTGCCCTGGCGCGCGGATGTGATCTACGCCTACAGCCTCGCGGGCGGGGATCAGGAGTGGACGTTGCCGGCAGACTGGGACGGGACGGCCATCGCCTGCGTCGCAGTGCACGAGCACGGCGAGGAACCGGGACCGGTGCTGGAGCGCGACGGACGTACGCTGCGTTACCGCGCGCCGGCCGGAATCGCTATCCGTCTGACCCGCAGCGCCACCACGCAGGAGCCATCACGATGATCCACAGCAGCCCCTGGGAGCTGCGCCTCGACGGCGCGGCCCACGACGACATCGGTTGGTTGCACACGCTGTTCGCCACCGGCAACGGCATGCTGTGCCTGCGCGGCAATCTGCAGGAATTGCCAGATGCCGAGTTGCCGGGCACCTACCACGCGGGCATCTACGACACCATCACCCACGTGCCCGAACCGGTGCTGCGCCCCTCGCCGGCGGATGAATATTACGCCTACAAACTCGATCGCAGCAAAACCTACCGCGAGCGCAGCTACATCAACCTGCCCGATCCGCTCTTCACCCGCATGGCGGTCGACGGCCAGCGTGTCGACTTCGCAACCGGGACGGTGCACGCGCTCACGCGTACGCTCGACCTGCGGCGCGGCCTGTTCGGCTGCCACGCGCAGTGGGCGGCGCCCGATGGCAGCAGGTACGAAATCACCATGGAGCGGTTCTGCTCGCTCGCCGAACCGCACCGGGCGCACGTACGCTACCGTATCACCGCGCTCGACCGCGCCGTGGCGCTGAGCCTGACCAGCGGGATCGACGCCGCGGTGCACAACCTGCAGTATACCGACGCGCGGACCTTCGCCGTGGACGAGGTGCATCCACTCGAAGACGCGGGCGTGGCGATGGCGGTCCACGGCGTCGACCTCGGCGAGCGGGTCGCGCTCGCCGTCCGTCACCGCTGCACCGGCCTCGCCGCC
>JBEPXK010000603.1:0-2812 GCA_041641915.1 Planctomycetota bacterium | reverse complement strand
CGCTGACGCGCGCAAGGCCGGGATCGGTTTGGTAGCCTTTCCTGGAGCTCTGAGGGACCTGTCCCAGAGGGGGCGCTGCCCCCTCGCGCGCTCACGCGCGTCCCCGCTGCGCTTGCTCCTCGCTTTGCTGCGGAGGGGTCGCGGCCTGGTCGCGGGGGCGTGTCGCCGTTGCCCTGGTGCGGGGTGGCGTGGAGTGTCTGGCGAGGTGCCCGGTCTGGCGGGCGCGGGCGGGGCCGCTCGCGCCCACAGGCCCGTGCAGCCATTGTCCGCGTGCGCGATGGACTGATTCGGGTGCAGGTCTAGCATAGTGCCGACGAGGAGACGGCGATGCATATCCTGGTGACCGGCGGCGCGGGTTATATCGGTTCGCATACCTGCATTCAGTTGCTGGAGGCCGGGTACGCGCTCACGGTGGTCGACAACCTGTGCAACGCCAGCGCGGAAGCGCTGGTCCGGGTGCGCGGACTCGCCGGCGCCGATCTGAGTTTCCACCAGGTCGATCTGCGCGACACCACCGGGCTCGATGCGGCGTTCGGCGCGCGGCCGGTCGACGCGGTGATCCATTTCGCGGCGCTCAAAGCGGTCGGCGAGTCGGTGGCGCAGCCGCTGCGCTATTACGAGAACAACGTCGGTGGCACGCTCGCGCTGCTGCGGTGCATGGAGGCACACGGATGCCGCCGGCTGGTGTTCTCATCCTCGGCCACGGTCTACGGCGATCCGGAACGGGTGCCGATCACCGAGGATTGCCGGCTGCAGGCGACCAACCCCTACGGCCGCACCAAGCTGATGATGGAGGATATCATGCGGGACCTCTGCGCCTCGGATGCGCGCTGGTCCTGTGTCCTCCTGCGGTATTTCAATCCGGTCGGGGCCCACGTCTCGGGCCGGATCGGCGAGGATCCCAACGGCATTCCCAACAACCTGATGCCGTTCATCAGTCAGGTGGCGGTCGGCCGGCTCGACGAACTCAAGGTCTTCGGCGACGACTACCCCACTCCCGATGGCACGGGGGTGCGCGACTATATCCACGTGGTCGACCTCGCCGCCGGGCACCTTGCGGCGCTCGACCGCATCGACGATCTGCCGGGCTGCACGGCGATCAACCTGGGCACCGGCCGCGGGTACTCGGTGCTGGAGATGGTCCGCGCTTTTGCCGCCGCCTCGGGGCGCGAGATCCCCTACACGGTGGTCGCGCGGCGACCGGGCGATGTCGCCGCCTGCTACGCCGACCCGGCGCTGGCTGCCGAGCGGCTGGGCTGGCGTGCCGAACGGGGGCTGGAAGCGATGTGCGCCGACACCTGGCGCTGGCAGCGCGACAACCCCCAGGGCTACGCCGCGCAGTAGTCGCTGGCTGGCGCTGGTCGTGGGCCGTTTGCGGCGTTTGCGGCGTCCTGCGCTTGTCTCGCCGTTGTCGTCGGCCTAGGATGGCCACATGGCTGGCAAGAAACGCAAAGACCCCCGTACGTACATGTTGTTGTTCCTGCTCGGGGCGGTGGTGGTGACCGCCTGGTTCGTGGCGCCGTATTTCGTGCCGGTCTATCGCCATCTCCACGTCGATTTCCAGGAGATCGCGGCAAAGTACGATATCCCGCAGGAGGCGCTGGAGCAACCGCAGGAGATGTTCCTTCGCTACGCCCCCCGGGGCGAAGGCGATCCGGCGCCGTGGCAGTTGATCAGTCAACAGGCCGACCAGCATACGCCCGACTGGCTCCATCGCTTCGATCCGGCCACCGAGGAGGAGGGCTACGGGCCGATGCTCATCCGGGTCTGGGTGATCCTCGATGGCGACGGCGAACCGCCGAGCACGATGCGGATCAACTCCGGCCTGCGGCGGGATCTCTACTGGAGCGGGCAGGGCTGGCGATTGCCGCCGGGGGCGCTGGGGGTCGGCAAAGGCAAGCGGACGGTGGTGCTGATGCGGCAGAACACCTGGAGCAAGTGCGACGTGACCACCGCCGAGGTCCTGCATGGGGCGGTACGCAGCGGGCTGAAGAAACCGGACAGCCCCAAAGGCTACGTCACCGACGATGATCCCGAGCTCTACCCCACGCGCGATGACGGCTACCGGCGGCCGCCACCGCCGCCGGAAGAAGAGCAGTAGCGCGCGTCGCCGGCCGTCTCGTGATCGGGTTCAGGGGCTGACCGCTTCGACGTTCTCCTCCGGCGGAGGACCCTTGGCCAGCGGGACGTCCATCCCGTTCTCGTGGACGGCGCCCGGCAGGAAGCGCAAGATCAACGAGTCGGCTTGGGTTGTCGGGATGACCTCAATCGGCTGGTCCTCCTCGGTATAGAGGATCCAGCCGTTGCCGTCCGGGCGGTTGCTCGCGCCCTCGATGGTCAGTTTGGTCGTCACCGTGGTGCCGATCGACTCGGTGTAGGTGCCTTCGCTGAAGCGATAGAGCGTGGCGAAGAGCTTGGTGATGAGCGTGGCCGCTTCGCGCGGCGCCGCGCGCGGATCCTCGCTGCGTTGGCGTATCTCAGCCAGCAGACGGGTGTAGTGGTTGGCCATGAAGATCTCTTCATCGGCATGCCAGTCGCCGGCGATTGCCGCCATGGCCTCTTCCGCCGTTGCGGTGGAACCGCTGACCTTCGGTCCACGGCGGGGCGGCGCTGTGGTGTCGTCGTCGGTCTCGGCGGCATCCGGCGGGGGAGCGTCGTCTGCGGTAGCAGGGCCGTCGGCGGCGGGCTCACCCTCCTCGGGGTCGGCCGCGGCTGTCTCGGCGCCGTCGTCCGGCGGGGTCGGCTCGCCTTCGGTCGGATCCGCGTTCGCGGTGGCGTCGGCGTTCGGGTCGGCCTCGCCTTCGGCGGGCGT
>JBEPXK010000602.1:0-2819 GCA_041641915.1 Planctomycetota bacterium | reverse complement strand
CACCTCACCTCGCACCGATCCTCCGCCGCCTCCAGATCGATGTCGACGCCTGGCTCGACGTGATGCGCGGACGCAGTCACTTCCTCGGCACCGCCGTCGGCGCACTCGCCAGACTTGTCAGCGAAGCGGCCCGTCGCGGCGTGAAGTGGATCGCCGAGAAGACCCGGATCCATCGCGACCGCCGCGGACGCGCACCGCCCGCCGTCGATCCGGCGCTCGGGTAGCGAAAACCACATCCAGGCACGCGGTTGCGTCGTGAATCATCGCTGACGGCCGGCGAGTCGTGGGCTCCAAGGGTGCCCACGCCCCGTTTTGTGGCCTCAGAGGCCTGAATCGGGTGCGAAATCCGTCAATTGCCACTGATGGCCAGCAAATCGGCGCTAGCCAGCGCCGTTGAAAAGCAGCTGTGCGCACGTTTCTCTGATAATAGAGCGTCCTAGGTTTTGATAAACCACTTAAGTGCCTCGCTTCATGGCAGACCAGATGCATCCCGCGGCACCTCCTCCACACTCAGCACCTTGGAATCTGGTGCAGTTCCCGTAGATTGGACAACCATCAATCGTCCCCCCCCCCCACATCGAAGATCGAGGTCATAATTCCACTGCCAAACTGCCGGTTCGGATGACCCCATTTCTCCACCACTTGGCTATATGCAATCCATTCGCTCGTGTTGTCATCGACCATGGGATATCTGCTCCGAGCCTCTTGGCATTGCTTATTGGTGGCGCACCCATAAAGCGAAACAACAGCCAACGCTGAGATGGCCAGCCAACCAGAACCGGATCTCGGAGGCTTCACGACCCCGCCTCCAGACCGCCCTCCGGAACGCAGAGATGTCCGCAGGGATCGTCATACGGCCGATTGTCGGCCAATTCCGGATTGCTAATCAGAACTCCAGATGTGTCCACATTTGTCTTACAAGGTCGGCACCCTCGACGTTGATTACGGAGCTCGATACCGAGCCTGCGTACACCCCTGTCAACCCTTGCCACTGTCGGTTGCCCAACAACAGCCATGACTCGGGGACACGGCTGATCGCTACTCTTTGCCGTGTGGCGGACTTTCACCGCTTCCTCCTTGCCGGATTCGTCCCGGCGCTTCAGAGCGTCCTGGGTTTTTGGCTACCGGGTTCATAATGCATAACTGGCGCAAGGCAACTACTTTGTGCGCGGCCATGTTTTTACCGCGGTATTCTATCGCGGTAGGAACGGAATCGGGCGGCGGCGGTAAACCGGCTACATTGGGCCTCCATTCAATTGTCACTAAACTCCTGATCGCCATCTGAAAACTCAGGGACCTCACCCAAAGACGTTTCGTTATCTGTCCCAGTATTTGTATTGCCACCACTTGCCTTACCTGTTAGCCAGGCCCCGACAAAAAAAGGTGCGCCATACCCTACTATTATAGCGACAATCCTTGCCCACGCTGGCCACTTATTTAGGACCCCCCAAAAGTCCATAGTCAAAGTCGCGATCTGCATTGCAAGGACCGCCACGACAATCCAAATAAAGCACAGCCTCGATCGTTCAGTCTTCACTGCAGCAAGACTCCATCCAGCATATCGACATTTTTCTATGTGTTATTTCCGTAACTACGTTTTTGTGTAGCAAGTTCCATGCATAGCCATGGATCGTTTCCTGGTCGTATAAAGAAAGTGCGATGCTAACGCCAATTATTGGGGCCGCCACCGTACCTACCATCTGATGCACCGGCTTGAATGGATTCGCTTTCCACAAAGAGAACGTAGGACAGACATCTCTTCCACGCCGACGACCATAGCCTCCCCCACCCCGACAGCAACCACGCCGTGGCACCCCCACTTGACACGCACCCTCTATTGGGTCTATACTGCCCCAGGACATGACCACCGCCCGCTCGCTACTCATCGACGAGCGTCGCCCCGGCTGCTATCACCTCATCAGCCGTTGCGTGCGACGCGCCTTTCTCTGTGGCGACGCCGCCGAGCATCGACGGGCGTGGCTCGAGCTGGGCATTCGCACTCAGGCCAACGCCTTCGCCGTGGATGTGCTCACCTACTGCGTCATGAGCAACCACCTGCACATCGTCATCCGCACCGATCCCGAGCAGGCGCAGCACTGGAGCGCGCGCGAGGTGGTCGAGCGCTGGAGCATGGTGTTCCCCGACCGGGATCGGGCGACCGGGGAGCCGATCGCCTGGGATCCGGCAGACATCGATCGTCATGTGCGCGATGACGCCTGGGTCGCGGTTCGACGGGCGCGCCTCGCCTCCGTCTCGTGGTTCATGCGCATTCTCAAGCAGCGGATTGCGCGACGGGCCAACAAGGAGGATGGCGTTACCGGGCATTTCTGGGAAGGGCGAGCACGGTCGAGGCGCAGCCGAGTCGAGGCCCCGATGGGGCCTCGTTGCCGAGCGCAGCGCGACGAAGACACCGCAGGCGTAGCCGAGGAGTCGAGGAGATGGAAAGATTTCAGAGTGTTCCGCTGCTCGACCAGGCCGCGATCGTCAGCTGCATGGCCTACGTCGACCTCAACCCGATACGCGCCAAGATGGCGAGCACCCCCGAGGCGAGCGATCACACCGGCGTGCAACAACGCATCCACTCCCGCCAGAGCTTCCGCAAGGCCAAGGCGCTGTGCGAGCACGCCGAGCGCGAACGTGCCGGTACTGGCTGCACCACGGTCGACCCGGCAACGCTAGCCGAGGCGCAGTGCCGCGTCGAGCAGGGCCCGGAGCACGGCATCTGGCTCGCGCCGGCGCTCTCAGCCTGCGACAACCAGCTCCGACTCGACGACTACCTCGAGCTCGTCGACCAGACCGGCCGGATCATCGCCAGCGGC
>JBEPXK010000601.1:0-2819 GCA_041641915.1 Planctomycetota bacterium | reverse complement strand
CGGTGCGCCCGCCGCGCGTGCGCGCCGCGCCGCGACCGGCTTGGGACGCCGGTGGGCACGCGCAGCGGGTCGATGCACTCACCGACGCGATCGCCGCGGGAACGATCTATCAGGCCAATCTCACCCTGCCATTCCATGGTGAGCTGGACGACGCGCCCCACCGCGATCTGGCCGTGTTCGCCGAGCTGCGCCGGCGCGCGCCGGGCTGCTACGGCGCCTTGTTGCGCCACGATGGCCGCACGGTGATCAGCCATTCGCCGGAGTGCTTTCTGCGCAGCGACGGGCGCTTGTGCAGCTCGTTGCCGATCAAGGGCACGCGGCGGCGCGAGCCGGGTCGGGAGGCCGCGGTGCGGGCGCAGTTGCTTGGCGCGGCCAAGGACAACGCCGAGTTGGCGATGATCGTCGATCTGGTGCGCAACGATCTCGGCCGGGTGGCCGAGCCCGGCGGCGTCGAGGTGAGTGCGCCGGCAACGGTGATCGACCTGAGTTACGTCCATCACCTGGTGGCCACGATCCGCGCGCGCCTGCGCGCCTCGCTCAGCCACGCCGAGCTGCTCGCAGCCACCTACCCCGCGGGGTCGATCACCGGCGCGCCGAAGATCGCGGCGATGGAGTTGATCCGCGAATTGGAAACGGGCCCGCGCGGACCCTATTGCGGTTGTTTCGGCTGGCTCGGCGCCGGCGGCGCGTGCGAACTGGCGGTGGCTATACGCACCATGGTGGTGCGCGGGAACACGGTTCGCTTCGATGCCGGCGGCGGTATCGTCGCCGACAGCAGGGGGGCTGACGAGTGGCAGGAGGTGCTCGCCAAGAGCGGTCCGATGGCCGCTGCGCTCACGCAGGGCACGTGCGCCTGACCTGGGCGGTGCCGGCGCTGCTGTGCGGCCTGGCGGCGTGCGCGCGCGATTTCGGCGCGGTGCGCCAGCCGACCGTGACCGAGGCCACGCTGCAGCAGAGTGCGGTGATGGACGAGATCGAATCGATGCTCGATCTCGGCGACTACCGCGCGGCCCAAGCCCGGTTGGCCGAGGCCCTGGGTGACGGCTTTCATCATCCGCGCGCCTATCTGTTGCGCGGGCGGCTGGCGCTCGGTCCGGGTGGCGAGCAGCGGGCCGAGCGGGCGATCCCGTGGTTCGAGCGCGCGGTGGAGGCCAGCCCCGGCTGGTTCGCCGCCCGCACCGCGCTGGCACAGGCCTACCTCGAGGCCCAGCGCCATGCGGCGGCGGCCGCGGTATTCGCCGAGCTCGATCGGCTCTATCCCGAGCATCCGGTCGGCCCCTACGGCCAGGGGGTGATCGCCGAGGCGCGCGGGCGCGAGGATGCCGCGGCGCAGTTCCTCGACGAGGCCCTGCAGCGCGATGGCACCTTCGCCCCGGCGCTGCGCGCGCGGGCCTACCTCGCCAGCCAGCAGGGCGACGCCGCCGCGCATCGTCGTTTGTTGGAGCGCTATCTCGCCGCCAGACCCGGCGATGCCGAAGCGCATCTCGAGCTCGGCGGGGTGCTCGAGGCCGCCGGTCGGCTCGAAGATGCGCGCCGCTCATTCGAACGCAGTTGGCGGCTGCACCCGAGCAAGCGGGTGGCGCGTCGGCTGGCCGAGATCGCCCGGCGCCAGCAGCAGTCGCAGGCGGCGGCGCGGTGGGAGGAACGCGCCGAGTGATCGGTCGCGCTCAGTCGCCGAGCAGGTCGTCGGCGAGTTCGTCTTCGATCTCGTCGACGTCCAGACCGTGGCCGAGCGGGATCAGGCCGGCGCTGTCCTCTAGCTTGAGATCCGGCTTGCTGACCATCGGCGAGCTCGCCGAGTAGATCGTGGCGGTGATGCCTTCGGCGCGTTCGCCCTCCAGGCCGAGCTGCTTGCCGGGCAGCGGGAACACCGCCTTGACCGAGAACATGGTCACGGTGTCGAGGAAGGTGAGCTCGACATCGCCCTCCCAGCGGGCACGGCGGTCGTCGACCCGTATCTCGCCGCTGCCACGGGCGGCCATGGTGATCAGGCGGGCGTCCTTGCCCGCCGCGCCGCCGGCCTCGATGTCCACGAACATCTGCCCCTTGCGGATCGCGGTCATCCGCGCCCCTTCGACCGTGTCGAGGGAGATGGTGAGGGTCCGCTCATCGAGGCCGGGCATCCACTTCCCGCCGGGCAGGATGTCCTCCATGTTCCATTTGAAGGCGGTCTGGTGGATGCCCATGACCATCTCGCCGCTCTGCTTGAGCACGAGTTCGCCTTCGAGCATGTCGGCCTTGGCCGCGAAGGTGATCTCGCCGCCGACGTTGCTGCCGACCCAGAAGGAGGGGTGTTTGTTGTCCGCCTGATCGAGGATCAGCAGGGTGATGAACGGGCGCGGTTCCTTGGTCATATCGAAGGTGCCGGTCATCGCCTCGGCCAGTCGCGCCTGCTCTTCTGAGCTGAGATCGGGCACGCCGCCATCGCGGTTGGCCGCCGGTAGCGGGGTCGCCAGCAGCGCGCAGAACAGCGCGCAGACGAAGCCGATCCGTTGCAACAGGGGGGAGGCATTAGGGCGGGTTCCCGCCGCGCTCGTAGCCGCTGAGCACGCGCTTCGGCTTCGCCGGGCCTGGTCGGCATCGTGGCACGCGGCTATCCGCACGGTCGGGCGCGGGATGCTGGCGGGTCCTGTCATGGCATGTTCCTTCGCCGCGGGGGTTGATCGAGCAATCAGCGGTGATGCTGCTCGGCTCATCATCGAGGCTTCCTTCAGAGGGGGCGCTGCCCCCTCGCGCCTTCGGCGCGTCCCAGCTGCGCTTGCTCCTCGCTTCGCTGCGGGGCTGCGCTTGCGCTGCGTCGGCCCGGTGGCCCCACCGGG
>JBEPXK010000600.1:0-2822 GCA_041641915.1 Planctomycetota bacterium | reverse complement strand
GCGTGGCAGAACTCGGTAGCTGACATGAAACCCTCGGGGCGCTCGGCTCCATCGACGATGCGCGCCTGGCACTGGTTGGCGACAGGTGCGACCACATGGGCCGGTCGCTGACTCGCCTCATCGCTCGACTCGCTGGCGGGACATAGTCCCGCTACTCGCGGCTCGCGTTGCCCACACGAAACGTCGAGGAGCCAGAAGCGGCTTCTATCAGAGGTCCTTGGTGGCCGCCTTGACCTTGTCGACGATCGCGTCGCAGATATCCGGGTTGTCCTTGAGAAACTGCTTCGCGTTCTCGCGCCCCTGCCCGAGCTTCTCGCCCTCGTAGGCAAACCACGCGCCGGACTTCTGCACGATCTTGTGCTGGGTGGCGAGGTCGAGCACATCGCCGGTGAAGCTGATGCCCTCGTCGTACATGATGTCGAACTCGGCCTTGGTGAAGGGCCGGGAGACCTTGTTCTTGACCACCTTGGTCCGGGTGCGGTTGCCGACCGTGCGATCACCGTTGGTGATGCTGGTGACCCGCCGGATATCGAGGCGCAGCGATGAGGCGAACTTGAGCGCCCGCCCGCCGGGCGTCGTTTCGGGGTTGCCGAACATGACGCCGATCTTCTCGCGGATCTGATTGATGAAGATCACCGAGGTACGGCTCTGGCTGATCGCGCCAGCGAGCTTGCGCATCGCCTTGGACATCATCCGGGCCATCAGGCCGACGTGGGTGTCGTCCATCTCGCCATCGAGCTCCGACTTGGGCACCAGCGCGGCGACCGAGTCGACCACCACCACGTCGACGGCGCTGGAGCGGACCAGCAGGTCGCAGATGTCGAGCGCCTGTTCCCCGTAGTTGGGCTGGGAGACCAGCAGGTCGTCGAGGTTGACGCCGATGATCTCGGCATAGGAGGGATCGAGCGCATGCTCGGCGTCGATGAACGCAGCCACGCCGCCGGCCCTCTGGGCGTTGGCGACGACCGACAGGGCGAGGGTGGTCTTGCCGGAGCTCTCCGGGCCGAACAGCTCGATGATCCGCCCCCGGGGAATGCCGCCGATCCCGAGTGCCATGTCGAGACTGAGGCTGCCGGTGGGAATAGCGCCGACATCGACCTTGTGCACGTCGCCGAGGCGGATGATCGCACCCTTGCCGTGGTTACGCTCGACCTGATCCAGAGCGGCCGCGAGGGCCTTCGCCTTGGCCGGATCGCGCGGCCGGGCATCGGCTTCGGGCTTGTCGGCGGGGGCAGCGGTTTTGCCGGCATCGGTCTTGCTAGCATCAGCTTTGGCGGAGGCGGAGTTGGCGGAGGCGGTGTTGGCGGCGCTCATGACGATCCTCTCGGGGGACACGGGACGGAGGGCAGACGTGTATCGGGGGTCGGCGGTCCCGACCCTAGGGCGGGGACTCCGGTATTCCATGCCGGAAGCGCCAAGGGGGCCGGTCGAACGCCAACGAAATGGGTTCAGAATGGGCGGTAGACGAAACGAAGCGGGCCGACGACCTCGACGTGACCAGGCGCCTTGCGTTTGTCCACGGTGATGGTCTTGAAGCGCTTGTTCTCGCTCTCCAGCAGGAGGCGGTTGCCGCGGAACTGCACCCGCTTGAGGGTGGCTTCGTCCTCGACGACGACCGCCGCGATCTGGCCACTGCGCACCGGTTTGCCGTGGTCGATGACCGCGTAATCACCATCGTAGATACCCGCGCCAACCATCGAGTTGCCGCGGACCTGGAGCGCGAAACGGCCGGGCGCCGGCACGACCTCGGTCAGGTGATCGGTGTAGTTCTCGGTGGCGAGGATCGGGATCCCGGCGGCGATACTGCCGATCACCGGCACGCCCTGCTCGGCCGGAATCCGACCGAGCGCAGCCCAGCCTTCCTCGGTGAGCTTGACGTTGCGCTTCTTGATCCGATCGGCGGTCATCAGCTTCTTGCGCGCCAGCGCTTCGACGTGCTTCGTCACAGCTGATGGGAAAGCATAGCCGAGCGCATCGGCGACCTCGGCCCGACTGGCCTGGCGACCGCTGACCTCGGCATCGGCGAAGTAGCTGAGGACCCGGCGCTGGCCTGGAGGGAGTTCGGGAGTGGTAGTCATGCGAGTCAGTATGGGCACTCCGATCGGGGTGTCAACAATGACCCTCTGCCTCAAGCCCCCCCTTGAGATCCCCCGGTCGCTCGCCTGCGCCGCACTCGCGGTCTCGGTCGGGGTTTGCAGCCGGATCAGCGGGCATCAGCCAGCGTCATCCGCCATCACCGCCGATTCACATGCTCTTCCAGCAGCTCGGCCAGCTCTTCGAGGCTCATGCGCTCGTCATCCGGTGCGGCCTGCTGGGGGCCGAAGAGCTGGAAGCCTCCGCCTCCGCCGGCCGCGTTCCCGGCGCTCAGACCGAGCTGGGGGGCGGGGAAGTCCTGCACGCCGGTGACCAGATCGTCGACCGCGTAGAGCCGGGTGCTGCGACGGCCGCGCAGCGGTCGATCGCTGAGGTAGATCGCCTCGTCGATGTGGTGCAGCTGCAGACCGGTCAGGTCGGTCACCCAGCCCAGCGCCGCATCGGCGGTCATGTCTTCGGCGGCGAAGGTCACCGGGGGAACGCCGGTCGCGAGGACGTTCGGATCGATGATGATGTTCAGGTCGCAGGTACGGCGGAAAAAGGACACCACCTCGCTCAGGTCGGCATCGATGAACGAGAAGGTGACCTTGCTCTTCAGCTTGCCGGCGATCACGGGCGAGGGCTCCTGCACCGCCGGGGCGCTGACCAGCAGCGTCTTGCCACCGAGGCGCACGGGGGTGATGCGCACCCGGTCGTCGTCGGCGACCTCGCCCCGGGCGCGTCCGCGG
>JBEPXK010000599.1:0-2833 GCA_041641915.1 Planctomycetota bacterium | reverse complement strand
GGGGTTCGCTGCCGCAGGCCGCGTCTTCGTTGGGCCTACGGCCCATTCTCGGCTCTCGGTGAAAAATACCCCTCGGTCGCCCGATCGCCCAGCCAGGCCTGGCTGGGCTTGCCCATCAACGCGCGAACGCACACGCGCGCACCAGCACGGTGCTGCCGATCGCAGCAGCCAATGCCTGCCCCCGTACGCTTCCGCACCCCCGGGCTTGGCGTGGCGTGCGCAGCATCCAGACTTGCCCGCCATGACGACCCTGGTGATCGATATGAGCGCGGGCGTGGCCGGCGACATGCTTCTCGGCGCGCTGTTGGCGCTCGCTCCCGAGCTGCAGGAGCGGTTGCAGGCCGATCTCGACGCGCTGGGGGTCGGCCCGCTGCCGCTTGCGGTATCCCCGGTGCGCACCGCGGGTATCGCCGCGATCAGCGCGCGCGTCGCGGTCGAGCAACAGGCCGACTGGCAGCCCGCGGGCCACCACCATCACGGCCGCCACTGGCGCGAGATCCGGCAGATCGTCGACGCCGCGCCGCTGGGCGAGCGGGTGCGGTCGCGCGCACAGGCCGCCTTCGCCCTGCTGGCCGCGGCCGAGGGTGCGGTGCATGGAGTCGACCCGGAGAAGATCCATTTCCATGAGGTCGGCGCGCGCGATGCGATCGCCGATGTGGTCGGGTGTTGCCTGCTGCTCGAGTACCTTGGCATCGAGCGGATCCAGGCCACGGCGCTGGTACTCGGCTCGGGCGCGGTGGACTGCGCCCATGGCCGCATGCCGGTGCCGGTCCCGGCGGTGGCGGAGATGATCGCGCGCTGCGAGGCGCCGCACGTCCGCCTCGCGGCGCAGACCGGCGAGCTGACCACCCCCACCGGCTGCGCGCTGGTCTGCAGTCTGGTCGACAGCTGGCAGGGCGCGGCACCGGGCCGGCTCGCGGCGGTCGGCTACGGCGCCGGCACCCGTTCGATCCCCGGCCTGGCCAATCTGGTCCGGGTGCTGCGCTACGCCCCCGGCGAGGATGCCGCCGAGGTCTGCGAGCTGCGCACGGTGGTCGACGACATGACCGGCGAACAGATCGCCTGGTTGATCGCGCAACTACTCGACGCCGGCGCGCTCGATGCCTACGCGCTCGCGGCGACGATGAAGCGTGGCCGCCCCGGCCACGAGCTCTGCGTGCTCGCCGCGCCCGAGGACGAGAACGCCATCGCCGACCAGCTGCTCACCGCCTCGAGCGCCATCGGTCTACGCAGCCGGCGGGTGCCACGACGCATCCTGCCCCGGCGCGAGGAGACAGTCGTGCTCGACGGCCACGAGCTGCGACTGAAAGTGGTCACCACTCCCGACGGCGGCGAACGCGCCAAGCCCGAAGCCGCCGACGTGGCCCGGGTGGCCTCGGCGCTCGGGCGCCCCTTCGCTGCGATCCAGGCGCAGGCGATCGCCGCGCACCGCTCCGGGAGCGGACGATGAGCCCCCGGAGCGTGGCCCTGATCAGTCTCGGCTGTGCCAAGAACCTGGTCGACAGCGAGTCGCTGATCGCCCGGCTCAAGGCCCTGGGCTTCGCGCTGAGCGACGACCTCGGCGCGGTCGACCTCGCGCTGATCAACACCTGCGGCTTCGTCGAAGAGGCCAAGCGCGAGAGCATCGACCACATCCTCGAGACGGCCGCGGCGCTGCGCCCGGGAGCGCGGCTGTTCGTCGCCGGCTGCCTCGCCCAACGCTATCGCGACGAGCTGTGCGACGGGATGCCGGAGATCGACTGCCTGGTCGCGCTCGACGACTACGCGCGCTTCGAGGAGCTGGTGCGCGCGCACTTCCCCGACGTCGTATCTGACGACCAGCCACACCCGACCCGCCTGACCCCGCCGCATCTCGCCTACTGCAAGATCGCCGAGGGCTGCGACAATACCTGCACCTTCTGCGCCATCCCGCTGATCCGTGGGCCGCAGGTCTCGCGACCCTTCGCGCAGATCGAGGCCGAAGTCGCCCGCATGGCTGCCACCGGCGTGCAGGAGATCAGCCTGATCAGCCAACAGCTCGACGCCTACGGTCGCGACCGGTACGGCGAGCCGCAGTTGGCCGAACTGCTCGCGCGCATCAGCCCCCTCGCCGGCACCGCCTGGATCCGGCTGCATTACTGCTATCCCAACCACCTCGACGACGCACTGATCGCGCGCATCGCCGCGCTGCCGAACGTGCTGCCGTACATCGACATGCCGATCCAGCACGCCGCCGATCGGGTGCTGCGACGCATGGGCCGACGCACCACCCACGCGCACATCGCCGGGCGCATCGCTGCGCTGCGCGCGGCGATGCCTGCAGTGGTCCTGCGCACAGCGGTGATCGTCGGCTTCCCTGGCGAGAGCGAGGACGACTTCGCCGAACTGCTCGACTTCGTCACCGCCACCGGCTTCGACCAGCTCGGCTGTTTTCCCTTCAGCAGCGAGGAGGGCACCGCCGCGGCCAGGCTCGACGGCGCGCTCGATCCCGCGCTCATCGCCCAGCGCCACGACCGGTTGATGCGCGCGCAGGCGCAGATCCACGCCGAGCGTCTGCGCGGCTGGGTCGGTCGCGAATGCGAGGTACTGGTCGACGGCCCCGGCGAGCCGGGCACGGTGCACGCCCGCCACTACGGCCAGGCCTTCGAGGTCGACAACCTGACCATCGTCCGCGGCGAGGCCCCGGCCGGCAGCCGATTGCGGGTAACGATCACCGGCACGCAGGACTACGACCTGCTCGCCGAACCGTCCGCGGGGCGCTGACCGGCACAGATGAGGCTTCCTTCAGAGGGGGCGCTGCCCCCTCGCGCCTTCGGCGCACACCCCCCCGGCCTCTGTCGCCCTTCGCCAGCTT
>JBEPXK010000598.1:0-2834 GCA_041641915.1 Planctomycetota bacterium | reverse complement strand
CCACCGCCACGGCCGGCCATGCCGGCCCCGCAGCAACCGCCACAAGCGCCACCAGCGCCACAGCCCACCCCACCGCCGCCGCAACCGGCGCCCCAGACGCAGGATCCGCAACAGGCCAAGGCCCGGCATCTGGCCAAGGCCCGTCCGCCCTCGCTCGACCAGCGCCGCGGCGCCCAGAACCAGGTCGACCTCGGGCCGACCGATCCCCACCTCCGCCGCTACCGCGATGCACAGAACGGCGGCGAGAAGAAGGGCGGCATGCTCAAGTTCATCATGCTCGTCCTGCTGACGCTGGTGATCATCCTGGTGCTGCTGATCCTGCTGATGGTCTTCGTGCCCGCGGTCGACCGCGCCATCCGCAGGGTCGATCCCACCGGCCTGTCGGACATGGTGCCCACCCAACACGCCGCCACGGCCCCGGCCCCGGCCCCGGCCACCGAGAACGACGTCGACCCGTCGGACGACGAGCCGCCGCCGGCCGACACCGACGGAGGCGGTGAGTGATGGGACACTTCTCCGAGAATCAGGCCCTGCGCTACCGTCGTCTCGCCTTCTACAGCGAAGATGTCGACCGGTTCAACGAACTGCTGCTCAACTTCATCAAGAAGACCGACGCCCACTGCGCCCTGCTGATCGACAAGGACGGCCACCTGGTCGCCCGCCAGGGCATCTTCGCCGACATCGACAGCGCCAGCCTCTCGGCGCTGGTCGCTGGCTCCTTCGCCAGCACGCGCGAGGTCGCCAAGCAGCTCGGCGAGCCGGAATTCCAGGTCCTGTTCCATCAGGGGACCCAACACAGCATCCACATCACCCTGGTCGGCGATCGCACCCTCCAGGTGGCGGTGTTCTCGCTCCAGACCAAGCCGGGCATCATCCAGGTGATGGCGCGCGAACTCGCCGCCAAGGTCCAGGTGATTCTCGAGGAGATCGCCGGGCGTCCCCAGGAGCAGGCCGAGGCA
This sequence comes from Planctomycetota bacterium, assembly GCA_041641915.1. Lineage (GTDB taxonomy): Bacteria > Planctomycetota > UBA11346 > UBA11346 > UBA11346 > SLQH01. The sequence goes on along the minus strand of JBEPXK010000598.1, from coordinate 1,875 downwards.
CCCAAGCTCGACAGCGAGTTCTCTGACGAGATGAAGAACCAGATCGACGACCTGTTCGGCGGGCTCTGAGCGTAGGCGGCAGCATGGCATTCCAGGGTTCCCTCGATTCGGTCAACCTCGGCGACATCTTCCAGACCCTGGCGATGAATCGTCAGACCGGCACCTTGTCGGTACAGGGGCCCGGCCACTCTGAGCGCCACATCTGGTTCGATCAGGGCGAGATCGCGATCGTGGACGGCCGTGCCGAGGATGGTGGCCCGCTGCTGCTGCAGGTGCTGACCCAGAAAGGCGCGATCCAACCGGCACAGGCCGAGGAGATCCGGCGACGCCTGTACCAGACGCGCCAGAATCTGCGCCAACTGATCGTGGCCAGCAACGTCCTGCCGACCCACGATCTCGACGACATCGCCGCCTGGTGCATCGAAGAGGCCGTCTGCGAGCTGTTCGAGTGGAACACCGGCGATTTCACCTTTTACGACGGCCCTCCCGCCTCCGTGCTCCAGGAGCTGGAGATCACCGAGAGCGGTGACGTCCGCCTGCAGACCACCTCGGTGATGATGGAAGCCACCCGCCGCAAGGACGAGTGGCAGTGCATCTGGCAGATCATCCCCTCCGAGAACGAGCTCTACATCGTCGACAACGAGGGTCGGGCCAACCTGCGCGACCTCGACCCCGACCCCGAGGAACTCAAGGTCCTGCGCTACCTCGACGGCAAGCACACCGTCGACACGATCGCCAAGGCGGTCGGCGTCTCGCGTTTCGACGCCTACGCCATCGTCGCCCGGCTGGTACAGAACGGCGTCGCGCGCGCCCGCTCACCGCAAGACATCGTCGCCGACGCCCTCGCCCTGCGCGACGACGGCAAGCTCGAGAAGGCCCGCGACCTGCTCGAGAACGCTGCCGGACGGATGAAGGTCGCCGAGGTCCTCCGCCCGCTGGCCGAGATCTACAAGGAACTCGGCGACACCCCCAGCGCGGTCGAACTCCACCTCGACCTGATCCAGCAGGCCCAGGACGACGGCGACCTCGAGCAGGCGCTCGCCGATCTGAACATCGTCACCACGATCAACCCCGACGATCCCGACCTCCAGCTCGAGCGGGCGGATGTCCTGCTCGAGCTCCACCGGAACGACGAGGCCGCCGCCGGCTTCATCCGTGGAGCCGAGAACTACCTCGCCTCGCGCGAGACCAAGCTGGCCGTCGACGCCTGCCACCGCGCCAAGGACCTCCAGCCCGCCAACCCCGATCCCCACCGGCTGCTGGCCAAGGCCTATCTGTTCGACAACCAGATCGAGAACGCGGTGGTCGAGTACAAGTCGCTCTGGCACACGCTGCTGTCGAACATGCGCCCGCGCAAGGCGCTCGAGGAACTCGAACGCATCCTGCGCCAGGACTGCAAGTTCCCGCGAGTCAGCGAACAGGTCCTCAACCACGCCCGCGGTTCGGAGGCGGTCAAGACCGGCTCGGCGATCCGCCGGCTGATCTACGTGTTGATCCTGCTGATCCTCGGTGGCGCCGGCTATTACACCTACAAGCACATCATCATCCAACAGGCGCGGCAGGATGAACGCGAGCGTCTGCGCGATCTGCGCGGCCGCTTCGGCGACGCGCATACCGACCCGCGGCGACTCCTGAGCCTGCGCCGCGACATCATCGCCGCCCACGAAGGCGTCGAGAGCCATCTCGGCGCCGAGTACGAGGCCCTGCTGGCCGACGTGCGCAAGGAACTCGAGCAGGACATCGCCGAGCGCCGCAAGCAGGTGCTCGACAGCATCGCCGCCGCCGAGTCGCCCCAGGCCCTTGAGGAGACGGACCGCGCGATCGCCAACTTCGCCGAGACCTTCGATCGGCCCGAGGCCGAGATCCGCCCCCTGC
>JBEPXK010000597.1:0-2837 GCA_041641915.1 Planctomycetota bacterium | reverse complement strand
GCCCCGGTGGGGCCACCGGGCCGACGCAGCGCAAGCGCAGCCCCGCAGCGAAGCGAGGAGCAAGCGCAGCTGGGGTGCGCGTGAGCGCGCGAGGGGGCAGCGCCCCCTCTGAGGGAGAGCACAACTAGAGCTCGCCCCAGTCGACGTCGTCCTCTTCTTCCTCGGCCGGCGGCGGTTCCTCCTCGACCGGCGGCTCCTCCTCCGCGGCCGGGGGCGCTTCCTCCTCCGCGGCCGGGGGCGCTTCCTCCTCCGCGGGAGGCAGCTCCTCGACATCGCCCACCGGTGGCTGCTCGACCTCCGGCTCGGCCTCTTCGACCTCGTCCTCGGCCGGCGGCGGGACCTCCGGCGGCTCTTCGACCACCGGCTCCTCGATCAGCGGCTCTTCGTCTGGCTCGATGGCCGGCGGGACCTGTTCTTCGAGTTCCTCGTCGACGGCAGGCGGCGGCGCTTCTTCCATCTCCTCCTGCAGATCGACCTCGGCTTCAGCCTCGGCCTCGGCCTCCTCTTCGGCCTGGCGCGCAGCCTCCTCTTCTTCGGCCTGGCGCGCGGCCTCTTCGGCCTGGCGTGCGGTCTCCTCTTCGGCTCGACGCGCTTCCTCTTCCGCCTTGCGGGCCTCCTCCTCGGCGGCGCGCCGACGACGCTCACGCTCGCGGGGGGTGAGGATCTCGGGGATGTCGACCGGCTCGTAGACCCCGTCGAGGCTCATCGGCGGGAACGGCACGTCGGGGATCTCGCGTTCGGCCTGAAGCAGGGCTTCGGTGGGCCGCATCTCCTCGAGGGTGATCAGCTCTTGCGCCCGCTGATGACGGGCCTGCTTGAGCAGATCGAGATAGTGCCGGCGCCAGGCGGCATGCATCTGCTCGAGCTGCAGGTAGCGGTCGTCGCCCAGGCCCAGCCGCAGCAGCTCGGCAGTGCGCACGAGGTTACGCTGGGTGTTGTCGAGATGCCATTGCTCGTAGTGGTTGGGGAAGGGGATCTCCTCCCGCAACTCGGCCAGGCGTTGCAGCAGGCGCGCGATCTCCATCTCTTCGGCCAGCGGTTCGCGTTCCTTGAGCACCGGTTTGGCATCCGGCATCGGTTCGCCGTCCTCGTCGGTCGGCTGTTCGTAGACGGCCGGTGGACGGGCCAGCTCGCCGGCCATGACCTTGGCATCGACGCGACCGGAAAAGGTCGCCACCTCGTGGTAGAGATCCTCAGCGCCGCTCTCGGTGCGATAGGGTCGCATGTGATAGACACCGTAGGCCGGTACCACCTGATCGATCAGCTTGCCGCTGCGGGTGGGCCGCTCGGTCGGAGGCGGGTTGGATTCGGGCACCTCCATGGGAACCCGATCGACTGCTGCGACGGTGGCCCAGGGGGCCAGGCCGGCGAGCATCGTCAGCAGTGCCTTGTTGCGCATCGCATCCACCTCCCGTTGCCCCAGCAGCCGCGACAGCGACGCGGGAACGACCTGCAACCGTCAGGCTAGGCCCGTCACGGGGCCAGGACACCACCCGGGGGCAGCGGGGGGCGGTGCTGTCGCAGACACCCGTCGCGTTATCAGACGCTGGCGCCGCGGGCGGCGGCCAGCTCGCGCAGCACGTCGAGCCGCGCGCAGCGCACCAGATGCTCCGGGCCGGCCTCCTGCATCCTGATCGGCCCGCCGCGGAAGGCCGCGGCGTGTTCCGGGAAGCGGCTGATGAACCGCTCGGGACTCGATGGCTGCAATGGGCTCGGCGGGTCGCCCTGAAGCAGGATCCGCTCGCGCCGTTGCCCCGGCTCGTCGGCCGGGATCGCCGAAAGCAGGGCCTGGGTGTAGGGGTGCAGCGGGTTGTCGTAGATCGCCGCGACCGGGCCCATTTCTACGATCTCGCCGAGATACATCACCGCGACGGTGTGGCAGAGGTGCGCGACCACCGCCAGGTCGTGGGCGATGAACACGTAGGCGATGCCGAATTCGTCCTGCAGATCCTGGAGCAGGTTGATCACCTGCGCCTGGACCGAAACGTCGAGCGCGCTGACCGGTTCGTCGCAGACGATCAACTCCGGGCGCAGGCCCAGGGCCCGGGCGATGCCGATGCGCTGACGTTGGCCGCCGGAGAACTGGTGCGGGTACTGGTTGTACATCGCGCGTTCAAGCCCGACGCGTTCCATCACATCGACCACGCGGTCGCGCACATCCTGGCGGCTGGCGATGCCGTGGACCAGCAGCGGCTCGGCGAGCATCTGTCCCACGGTCATCCGCGGATTGAGCGAGCCGTAGGGATCCTGGAACATCATCTGCATGTCGCGCCGCCGCACACGCAGCTCCGGTCGACTGAGCGCACGCAGGTCTTCGCCCCGGAAGCGGATCTCGCCGGCCGTCGGCTCGATCAGACGCAGGATGCACCGGCCGGTGGTGGTCTTGCCGCAGCCCGACTCGCCGACCAGGCCGAGCGACCGTCCGCTCGCGAGCGTGAAGTCGACCCCGTCGACGGCGTGGACGTGCCCGACCGTACGGCCGAACACCCCACGGCGGATGGGGAACAGCTTGCGCAAACCACGCACCGCGAGCAGGGGGTCGGTCATGCTGGCACGCTATCAGCACCGACGTGGCGCAAAAGGGAGCTTCCTTCAGAGGGGGCGCTGCCCCCTCACGCCTTCGGCGCGTACCCCCACGGCCTCTGTCGCCCTTCGCCAGCTTCGCTGGCGTTTCCGCCGGGCCTTCGGCCGATTTTCGGCGGAAAACAGGGCTCTGTCGGCCGATGGGGGCCGGCCCGGCCCCCATGACCCCCTCGGCGGCGCGCTAACGCGCGCAAGGCCGGGATCGGTTTGGTAGCCTTTCCCGGAGCTCTGAGGGACCCGTCCAAGGTGGGCCT
>JBEPXK010000596.1:0-2841 GCA_041641915.1 Planctomycetota bacterium | reverse complement strand
GCCCGGCCCCCATGACCCCCTCAGCGGCGCGCTAACGCGCGCAAGGCCGGGATCGGTTTGGTAGCCTTTCCCGGAGCTCTGAGGGAAGCCTCAAAGCCAGAGGGGTAGGTCCATTCGCTTGCGAATGGACCATAGGGGCGAAGCCCCTGAGTAGTTATCTATCGCTGAGCACTGTCAGCACGGCTTGACCGTCGCCGGGCTCGCCGCGCGCCTCGACCTGTCCCGCTCGCACCTGACCGCGCTGTACAGTCGCGTCCGTGGTTGCGGCCCGGGCGCAGCCATCCTCGAGCGCCGGCTTGAACGCGCTGCGGCGTTCCTGCTGCACGAGGACACGCCCATCGACCGCATCGGTCGGCGTTGCGGCTTCTCCGGTGGCCGCGCGCTCGCTCGCGCCTTTCGCGCCCAGCGGGGCGAATCGCCGCCGGCCTATCGCCAGCGGATGCGAGCAAGCGGCAGCCGGGTCAGCCCACCTGTGCCGGCGTGACCGGGGCGGCCGGTGCCGGCGCGGGAGTGGATGTGCGATCCACGCACGTCTTCTGCGCGCTGGTCACCCCGCCCGCGCTGTCGGACGCCGCGCCGTCGATCAATGCGCTCAACTGCGCGACCATCTGCTGCAGGTCGCCGATCTGCCGGGCAACCTGTTCGCCCAGCCCGGCGTTCTCCTCAGCCGCGGCAGCGCTCTCACGACCGATCTCTTCGAGCTCGTTGATGGTGGTCGAGATCGCCTCGATTCCGCTGCGCTGATTATCGCTGCCAGCGGATACATCCTGCAACGCGGCGCGGGCCTGGGCCATGGAGGCGGTGATCTCGTGCATGCGTTCGCCCATGGCGGCACCGGCTCCGACGCTGGTGCCAGCGATGGACTGGGTGCGTTCGATCAGCTCGGTGGTCGAACGCGCAGCGTCGGCGCACCGCCCGGCCAGAGCCCGGACCTCTTCGGCCACCACCGCGAAACCCCGACCGGCGTCGCCGGCCCGGGCCGCCTCCACCGCGGCATTGAGTGCCAGCAGGTTGGTCTGGAAGGCGATGGACTCGATGTCCTTGATGATCGCGGCCATCGAGGTTGATGCGCTGCGCAACTCCTCGAGCTGGCCGGCCAGTTCGCTACACCCTGCGCTCGCCGCGGTGGTCGCGGCCTCGGCCGAATGCACGGCCGCTTCCGCGACCCCGGCCTGTTCCTGGCTGCTCGTGGCGGTGGCGGTCAGCTCCTGCAGGCTCGCAGCGGATTCCTCGATACCGGCGGTCTGCCGGCTGGCTCCGGCCGCGCTGGCAGCGGCGCTGGTCCGCACCTGGGTCGCCGCCACCCCGATCTGATCATTGGTGTTCTTCACGCTGCTGGCCACCGCACGCAGCCTGCCCGCCGTACGTCCGAGCAGGACATACATCAACACGGCCACCAACCCGGCGGCCAGAGCGGTGCCCAACAGGGCGTAGTCGCGTACGGCCCGGGCCGCCGAGAGCGCCTCATCGCGCGACATCTGGGTGATCACCGCCCACCGGCCGGTGTGGGTCGGGATCGAGCGGTACGCGCTGATGACCGGGGTGCCGAGGTAGTTGGCGGTCGTCATCACGCCAGCGCTGCCGCCGAGGGCCTGATCGATATCGTTCCCCTCCAGTCGTTTGCCGCTCGCGAAACTGGCCGCGACGCTGTAGTTCTCGGGGTCGATCCGGGTATCGCTGCGCAGCAGGCGATCCTCGCCGACCAGATAGGATTCACCCGTCTCCCCGAGCCCGGCATCGCTCGCCATCACCGCGGTGATGCGGTCCAACGGCATCTGGAAGATCGCGACCGCGATCCGCTCCCCCGTCGCATCGTACACCGGCGTGGCGATGAAGCTGGCCGGCGCCTCGTAGCTGGGGGTATATGGTCGGTAGTCCTCCCACACGATCGCATCCTCCGCTGCCCGGCGCGCCGCGCGATAGACCCTGGCGATCCCGCTCTCGTGCCACGGCCCGCCGTCGAGACGGGTGCCGAAATCCAGCTCCTTGAACACGCTGTAGACGATCCGGTCGCTGGCGATATCGACCAGGAAAATATCATAATATCCGAAGGTCTCGAGGTAGGACCGCAGCATGGGGTGGTAGCGCGCGTGCAGGTCATCGTAGTCCGTCTGTCCGGCGCTGAGCAGCTCGTGTTTGGAGCCCAACGGATGGGGATTGGTTGCGATGTAGCGGTGTTGCATCGCCAGGGCGATCGGATCCATCCCGGCGACCAGGCGTTCCACCGCCACCGAGGATCCGGTCTGCGCACGGTAGGTGTTCCGGAACGGACCGGTGAAATAGTCGCGCACCGGTTGCGCCGAGACCCCGGTCGACAGCCCGCTCACCGCGGCGGTGAACTCTGCCGCCGCGGTCTTCACCGCCAGATCGTCGGCGAAGGTCCGGACCTGGCCGTCGATCTGGGCGAGATACGAGCTGATCGCATCCGCCTGGCGTTGCCCGATCGCTTCGAGCTGCCGCTCCACGCCTTGCTGCAGGCTCGTCGCCGCCGCGCGATAGGACATCAACGACAACACCGCCATCGGTACCAGGGCCGTGGCGCAGGCAGCGAGCGTCAGCCGCTTCTGCAGACTCCATGTGCGCATCATGTTCTATCCTCCGCCCAGAGCGAACGAGGCTACGCCGGCGGCGTGTCCGCCGTGCAGCGCCCGGTTGCTGACAGAATTGTCAATTCATTAACTATCATCTGATCGCCAGGCGCTCAAACCAACCCAACCATGCTACCGTTGTGCTATGTCTAGTCAATGTGTGACTGCTGAGGCTTCCTTCAGAGGGGGCAGCGCCCCCTCTGAAGGAAGCCTCAAGGCTGACGCCTCCCTCAGAGCTCCGGGAAAGGCTACC
>JBEPXK010000595.1:0-2849 GCA_041641915.1 Planctomycetota bacterium | reverse complement strand
CCCGTTTTTGCGTTCGACCGGTAGATAGACGTGACGATCGGTGATCACAGGCGCCGCTGCGCCCAGCGGCTCGTAGCCGTCAGGATAGGGCGTGCGCCAGAGTTCGGCCACCGCGTCCGGCTTCATGACATAGGCCGGAATGGCCGGCTGGTCGCTGTCGCTGCCGGAGGCGAACACGAGCACGTTGCCGGCGATCACCGACAACCGTCCGACGTCCTCGACCGACCACAGCTTCCTCCCGTCGCGCGGGTCGAAGCAGCTCGCGCCGTCGATCAGGTACTCCCGATCACTGTAGCGCCAGCAATGCGGCACCAGCACACCGTCCTTGCACCCGCCGCTGCCCACCGGGCCCCAGCGCAGCTCGCCGCTGCGACGGTCGAAGCCGTAGAGCTGCACGTGACGCGAGCCGCGATTGCCGCGATGCATGGGCACCACCACCACGTCGCCGACCAGCGCCACGGAGGACTGCTGACCCGTGTAGTCGCTGCGCTTCTTGCCCGGCGGATAGCGGCGCTCCTTGCGCGCTGTCGCCGCCATCTCAGCGAGGGTGTCCGACCATTCCGGGATCGGACGCTCCCACAGACACTCGCCGGTCTCGGCGTCCAGGGCGTAGACGGTTGCGCCCATGCCCGAGCCGTAGACCACGCCATCGGCGACCACCGGAGAGAGCAACGGGCCGTACATCTTGCCCGGTCTGATCGGCCCCCGCTCCTTGAACACCCGCCTCCACAGGGTGCTCCCATCGCGCACATCGACCGCGAGGAAGATGTCATCGGCGAGGACCGATGCGTAGTTTTTGCGATACGGTTCCCCGACCCTGCGCAGGCGTTTGCCGTCCGGCCACATCTCCTGGTCGGTGACGGTTCCACTGCCCATGAAATACCAGAGGAAGAGCCGCCCGTCGTCGTAGGCCATGGTCGCGCTGCCGCCCTGCAGACCGGTCTGCCCCTTGGGGCCGTCGCTGCAGGTACAGGGAATGATCTCCTCGCTCTGCCATACCACCTTCGCCTGCCCCATGTCGGCGACCAGCGGCTGGCCCGCGGGCAACAAGGAGCCGTTGTGGTTCGGCCCGAGCATCGACCGCCAGCCGTCTGGTGCGGTTTCATCGGCACCCGGCAAGGCCGCAGCACACAGGAAGAGGGCAAGGAAACGATACGAACGCATGGTGGCCTCCCAACGCCTCCCTGCCGCGGTCCGGCACACCGGGCGTCATGAAGAGATAGCCTTGCCAGTGGCGCCACTTGCGACACATTCTTTGATGCATTGCGCCAAGGAGGGGCCATGGCACCGATGCTCCACATCGCTCTCGCTCTCTGGGTGATCCACGAGACCCCACGACGGGCGGTCGCGGGCGTCCAGGACTTTGCCGACCAGAGCATCGCGGCGCGCTGGACCGTCGACCTCCTCGCTCCCGATCAGCTGCTGCGCCGCGGGCTGGCGGGCTACGACGGCGTGATCGGGTTCTTTCCCGAGCTCCAGGCGCGGCGGCTCGCGGAGGCCCCGACCCCGATCATCAATCTGTCGCAGAACGTCCGCCAACCGCGGCATCCTGCCGTGGCCTGCGACCCCGCGGCGATCGGACGGCTGGCAGCGCATCATCTGCTGCAACAGGGCGCCGCTTCGCTGATCTACGTCGGCATCGGCGACATCCCCTACGCCCTCGAGCGGCAACGCGGATTCCGCACCGGGGCCGGCGCTACGCCCCTGCGCGAGTTCACCGCCGCGACCGATGCTGCGATCTGCCACGACCTCGATGGCCTGCCCCGGCCGATCGGCGCCTATGCGCCGAACGACGGCCGCGCCAACCGCTTTGCCCAGGCCTGCATCACCGCCGGTATGCACGTGCCCGACACCGTCGCGGTCCTCGGCACCGAGGACACCGACGTCATCTGCCGCGCAAGCCCGGTGGCGCTCTCCAGCGTGGCCATCGACGGCCACGCCATCGGTCATGCCGCTGCCACGCTGCTCGAACGATGGATCCTCACCGGAGAGCGCCCGCGCGCAGACCACCTGCTCCCGCCGGCTGGGGTCACCCGCCGCCAGTCGACCGAGATCCTGCCCGGGGATGACTTCGTCGCCGCGGACGCGGTGCGCCTGCTGCGTGCACGCGCCTGCGCCGGGATCACCGTCGAACAGGCCTGCCTGCAGACCGGGCTCAGCCGCCGCACGCTCGAACGTCGCGTCCGCGCCCTGCTCGGCCATGGCCCGCATGCAGAGATCCAACGCGTGCGCCTGGACCGGGCCCGACACCTGCTCCAACAGACCGCCGCACCCGTGGCCGCGGTCGCCCGCCGCTGCGGCTTCGGCAGCCCGGAGCACTTCACCCGCCTGTACAAGGCCACCTACGGCGCCTCCCCGCGCGCCGACAGCCGGCGCGGCCCCTGAACCCGACAGGACCGCACGGCGAGCGTCACTTCCCGCGCTTGCGCCCGGGGCGGGCCCGCGGCTCGGCCGCGAGCGGATCCTCTGGCCAGTCGTGCTTGGGGTAGCGCCCGCGCAGCTCCTTGCGCACGGTCGGATAGGTATTGGCCCAGAAGCTCGCCAGGTCGTCGGTGACCTGGGCCGGACGCTGATTGGGCGCGAGCAGATGCAACAGCACCGCCTCGTTCCCGCCAGCGATGCACGGGGTCGCGCGCGCGCCGAACAGCTCCTGGATCCGCACCGCCAGCACCGGCCGCTCCCCGGCATAGTCGACCCGGATCCGCGAACCGGAGGGCACCGCGATCCGCTCGGGCGCCCACGCATCGAGCAACTGCCGTTCCTGCCAGCTGAGCTGGCCCTGCAACAGCGGCAACGGATCGGTGCGCGCGAGATCGGCCCGGGCGCGGGCGTCGGCGCACCACGCGGCG
>JBEPXK010000594.1:0-2853 GCA_041641915.1 Planctomycetota bacterium | reverse complement strand
TCTCGTTCAACATGGTCATCTGATTCTGCGCCCGCCAGGCCACCAACATGGCGTAGGGCGCTTCGACCGAGGGGAACTTCCCCTGCTCGCGCAGCCGGGAACGCACCTGCGGCTGGGTCTCCTCCATCTGGGTGAGGGCGAGGTACCAGTTCATCGCCCGCTGGCCCTGACCGGCGCGACGGTAGCACTCGGCCACCGCGAACAGGATCTCCGGCAACCGCGGACGGGCGAAAGCCTCGGCGCGGATGGCCTGGACGAAGTGCGTCGCGGCGAGGTCGAGGAAGCCGACGTACTCCTTGAGGATCAGGCGCCGGCGCGCACGCAGCAGGCCGCGGATGGTCAGGTGGTCGTTCTCGTCGGCAAAGTGGCGCTCCATCTCGGTGATCACCGCCTCGCAGCGCGACAGGTCGCCCTTGCGCAGCTCGAGCCCCATCAGGGTGAGCCCGGCAACGAAATAGGCTTCGTCGGTCAGCCCGGAGCGGTTGAAGATGCCGCGGTAGACCTTGAGCCATTTGTCGAGGTCGAAGGCCTCGCCGTCGACGATGTGCTTCTGGACGTAGTTGTCGACCTCGAGGATCCCCGCCTTGAGCTGGCTATGCATCAGCGGACGGTTCAGCCGCGCGCGCAGGGCCCAGGCGCCGCTGAGAGCCAACTTGGCCTGGAACGCGGACGGGAAGTTGCGCCGCCGGTAGCACATCAGCGCGTAACGGTAGCGCTTCTCCAGCGGGATGCTGTTCTGGGGAATGACCCAGTCCTCGAGCGGGGGGAAGGGCTGCCCCTGCAGACGCGCGCGTTTGGCCTCGCGTTTGTACAGCCGGGACTTGTCGGTGACCCACTCGTCGTTGAAGCCGTCTTTGGACAGCAGCCAGGATTTGACGTCCCCGGGCAGACGCTTGATGAAATGCCCGTTGGCGCCCCACTCTTCGGCCAGGGCCGAAAAATAACTATAGGGGTCGGTGACCACGAAGTGGTCGTACTCCGACATCCCGGTGGTATGCCGGCAGCCGTCGATGTCGGTGCCCATGTTCGGCGCGCCGCCGACCCCGAGCTTGTCGTTACCCCGGCGGCGGGGGATCGTCACCACCTTGAACGGTTTGTTGACGATCGGGCTGTAGAGCGTGCGCGGCTCGACCTGGTGCGCGCCCCAGACGGACGCGGCGCAGGCCAGAAGCAGGCAAGAGGCGACCAGGCGAGCGGCCTGGTTGCGGGTGGCGCGTGTCACTGGCATGGATGCCCTCCGTCGACCAAACGACGACACCGCCCGACGTTGCTTACGCGGGCGGTGCAGCTGGAATGCGGGCGACCCGGCGCCACGCGGGCGATCAACCGATCTCGACCACCTCGACGGCGGTCTGCTCGGGGCGCGAGCCGACCCGCCGACGGCTGTCCTTGCGACGGCGGAAGGTACCGGCGATGACCTTGGCTCCGCGCTGGTGACGCAGCACCTTGAGCACGGCCTTCTTGCCATCGAGGCGCGGGGCGCCGACCTCGACCGAATCGCCATCGCAGACGAACAGGACGGGGGCTTCGATGGTGCTGCCGGGCTCGGCAGCGGCGCGGTCCAGGACCAGGCGCTGGCCCGGCGCGACCCGATACTGACGCCCGCGATCTTCGATGATGGCGTACATGGCTATTCCTCTCTGGACGACGCGACACCGCCGCGAACCGGCGAACCGCTCTGCCGGCGCCGGCGGGGCGCGGTTTGTAGCAGCCTTCGGCCGGCTGACAAGCGGGTTGTCGCGCACCGCCAGACCCGACGTGCGCGGTTCACCGGGCGCCCGCTGCCGCGCTGACCAGGGCCGCGAGCAGAGGATTGGGAAAACGCCGGGGCCGGGTGATGGCGCAGAAAGACTCGACCAGCCCCGGCAACGGCGCGACCTCCTGCAGCAGGCCCGTCTCCAGCTCGTCCTTGACCACGATCGGCGGCACCACGGCCAGTCCGACCCGCTCGCGCGCCAACAGCCGCAGCATGGCCATGTCATCGACCTCGGCCGCCACCGTCGGCTGCACGCCGAGGCGGTCGACCAGGGCGTCGAAACCGAGCCGGATGCTGCTGGTCGGCGGCGGCAGCAACAGGGCCTCGCGCGCGAGGATGGCCGCGAGCTCTTCGCCGGGGGCGGCGAGGGCCGGCGAGCCGATCAGGCCCACCGGCTGTTCCGCGAGCGCGTGCGCGACCCAATCCGCCCCCGGCTCGCGGGCCGGCACCGCGTTGGCCAGCAGCACATCGATGCGGTGGGTCTCCAGCGCCCCGATCAGCTCGGCGAACGCGCCGGAGCGGATGGCGATGGTCACATCGCTGCGACCGAGCACCGGCGCGAGGAAGTCGAGCTGGAAGTTGCGCGACAGGGTGGCCAGGGCCCCGACCTGCAGGACGGTGCGCGCGCGCTCATCGTGCCCGTCGAGGGTATGGACCAGCTCGTCGCCAACGGCGAAGATGGCGTCGGCGTGGTCGAGCGCGATGCGCCCGGCCTCGGTCAGCACCAGCCGTTTGCCGCGGCGCTCGAACAGCGGGTGGCCCAGCTGGCGTTCCAGTTGCTGGATCTGCACCGAAACCGCCGATTGCGATACGTGCAACCTGCCAGCGGCGCGCGTAAGGGAGCCGGCGTGGGCCACCGCCCAGAAGTAACGCAGATGATGGAAGTTCAGCCGCCCCGCCTGGTCCATCGTGACCTCCCGCGCCCAGGCTCGGCCCAGGGCGCCCCTCTGTGTCTTCAGAGGGGGCGCTGCCCCCTCGCGCCTTCGGCGCGTACCCCCACGGCCTCTGTCGCCCTTCGCCAGCTGCGCTGGCGTTTCCGCCGGGCCTGCGGCCCATTTTCGGCGGAAAACAGGGCTCTGTCGGCCGATGGGGGCCGG
>JBEPXK010000593.1:0-2866 GCA_041641915.1 Planctomycetota bacterium | reverse complement strand
GACACCGCCGCGCTGATCTCCCGGCTGGAGACCGCGCTGGCCGACCTGCGCGCCGGGCGGGCCACCGGTGTGCGTCACCGCGACCGCCTCGAGTTCGACGACCCCGACGACCTCGCCGCCTTCCCCGAGCTCGAAGGCAGCTGGTCGGTGAGCCAGAGCAGCCTGCGCAACCTCGGCGATGGCGAGATCGCCCGCGAGGATTGCGGCAACGCCCGCTCGTTGACCGTGCGCCTGCTCGCTCAGGCCGAGCAGGGCGCGGTGACCATCGATTTCCGTGGCACCACCCTGATCATCGACCTCGCTGCCCAACGCTACCACCTGCGCAGCGGCACCCAGCGTCTTGAAGACCAGTCCTTCCCCTTCGTACCGAACATCCTCCACACCCTCCACTTCGCCATCAAGCCCGACACCGGCCGGCTGCGCCTCGAGATCAACCAGGCCGAGCCGGTGTTCATCGAGCCGAGCAACCCGACCGCGCGGGTGGCGATCCAGACCGACGGCGACGCCCGCATCAAGATCGAGGACCTCCACATCAAGCGCATCGCCGAACGCGATGCCGGCGCCATCCCTCCCGGCGCCCAACGCCAGCTCGAAGAGGTGCTCGGCCTGCAGGCCTTCGGCAAGGCCTACAAGGACCCGGCCTCACCGGCGATCGTACTGCCAGCCAACCCCACAGGTGCGCCCAGCGGCATCGCCCTGCCGTTCCGCACCAGCAGCATCGGCATCCAACGCTTCTCGCTGGTCGCCGGTCAGGGAACGCTGCTCCTGGGCCTCTGCCAGGTCGACGGCGAAACCATCGACGGCAAGCGCACCACCCTACCCCTGCCCGGCCCGGGCACCGGTCCGACCCACGTTACCGTCGCCTGGCCCGCCGGGCAGACGACCTACACCATGACCATCGACCAGCAGGGCTCGGACCCCCAGGTGATCACCGCGCAACGGCCGGAGCAGGCAAGCCATTTCGTGATCCAGGTCCGCGGCCACGCCCGCATCCCCACGCCGCCCGCCTTGGAACGGCCGTAACCGCCACGCGCGCAATCCGACCTCTTCCGATCGCCCCGGGCGATCACATCATCCCCCAGTCCCTCCCACAACGGAGCCGCCGGACAGCCCCATGATCGACTCTTCGAGCAAGACCTTCGTCCTCGACACCAACGTCCTCCTGCACAACCCCGGCGCCCTCTTCGCCTTCGCCAACAATCACGTGGTCATCCCGATGATGGTCCTCGAGGAGCTGGACAACTTCAAGACAACCAACAACGAGCTCGGCCGCAACAGCCGCGAGGTCGCGCGCAACCTCGACCGCCTGCGCTCGCGCGGCAGCCTTCGCGCCGGGGTGGAGACCGACAGCGGCGGCGCGATCCAGGTCGTCCTGCGCTTCGACGAGCTCCACGACCTTCTGCCCGGGGTCAACGACAACCGCATCCTCGGCTGCGCTCACATCCTCAAGCGCGAGGGCATGCAGGTCTGCTTCATCTCCAAAGACATCAATGCCCGCATCAAGGCCGACGCCCTGGGCATCCCTGCGGCCGACTTCGAGAACCAGAAGGTCAACTTCGAGGAGCTCTACACCGGCTGGCGGCGCGAGAGCCTGGGGGCCGAACGCATCGCGGCGCTCCTGCGCGACAGCACGCTCGATGTCAACGCGGCCGACGCCGACGACGGCTATTCCTGCAACCAGTACGTCGAACTGGTCAGCGAAGACGATCCCGAGCGCACTGCAGCCATCGCCCGCTTCGATCAGCGCAGCGGTCAGCTGCACCTGGTTCCGGAAGAGGATCCCTGCCCCTACGGCATCAGCGCGCGCAACGTCGAACAACGCATGGCGATCGATGCCCTGCTCGCCGACGATATCCGCCTGGTCTCGCTGGTCGGTTCGGCCGGCACCGGCAAGACGCTGCTCGCGCTCGCCGCCGGCATGGCCCGGGTCCTGCGCGACTCCACCTTCCACAAACTCCTGGTGACCCGCCCGATCATGCCCCTGGGCAAAGACATCGGCTACCTGCCCGGCAGCAAAGACGACAAGATGTCGCACTGGATGGGGCCGATCTTCGACAACCTGTTCTTCCTCCTCGGCCGCGAAGAGAGCGATCCCGACGAGGTCATCAAACACCTGATCAAAGACGAGACGGTGATCCTCGAAGCCCTGACCTACATCCGCGGCCGTTCGATCTCCGAGCATTACCTCATCGTCGATGAAGCGCAGAACCTCACCCCCCACGAGGTCAAAACCATCATCAGCCGCGCCGGCGAAGGCACCAAGATCGTCCTCACCGGCGACCCCTACCAGATCGACAATCCCTACCTCGACGCCAACTCCAATGGCCTGACCTATCTGGTCGAACGCATGCGCGGCCAGGAGCTCGCCGCGCATGTCACCCTGCTGCACAGCGAACGCTCCCAGCTCGCCGGCATGGCGGCCGAGGTCCTCTGAATCCAGAACGCCCCGACCACAACGGCACCGCATGACCGACCGCCTGACTGAGCCATCCTGAGCGCAGGTTGCCTAGTGGTCAGTGCGCGCATCGGACCTGGCCACTGGGATTTCCGCCGCTTCTTGAGTATCGCCCACGGCAGCGTGGCAGAACTCGGTAGTTGGAAGGAGATCTTCCGGGCGCTCGGCTCCATCGACGATGCGCGCCTGGCGCTGGTTGTCGACAGATGTGACCACATGGGCCGGTCGCTGACTCGCCTCATCGCTCGACTTGTTGGCGGGACATAGTCCCGCTACTCGCTACTCGCGTTGCCCACACGAAACGTCGAGGAGCCACCAAGGTGACGGGTCCCTCAGAGCTCCAAACCTCGGAACCGCCAGCGAGTGGAGCCCAGCCAGGCTTGGCTGGGCTGCCGGCCGACCGAGGGGTGG
>JBEPXK010000592.1:0-2867 GCA_041641915.1 Planctomycetota bacterium | reverse complement strand
AGCCGCTTCGCCCCCAACGGCATCCCGATCGAAGTGCTCGTTCAGCCGCCGGTAGGCGCGGTTGATCGCCGCCTCGACCTCGTCGGTGACCGATTCGCCGCGTTGGACGCAGCGGCCACGGATCCGAGCTTGGTAGCCGCCTGCCCTGGCCGCGGCCGCCTGAGCTCGCAGACGGACCAGGAGCGTCGGTGGCAGCATTGCCTGCAACCGGTCGCAATCGATCGTCTCACCCAAACGCAGGATGTTGACCAGCAGCTCGCTGTCGCTGAGCAGACCACGACGATGACGGGCGACGAGCGCAGCGAGCTCCATGGAGGCTCACTCGGCATCGAGCCGCGGGATGACCAGCTCCTGGCCAACGGGCAGATCGGCCGGATCCAGGCCCGGGTTGGCCGCGATGATCTCCCGCCAGTGCCGCGGCGTGCCGTAGAACACAGACGAGATCTCGCCCAGCGTATCGCCTTCCTGCACGATGTAGGTGCGTGCGGGGTCCGCCAGGGCCACCGGGTGAGCGGCATCGGACGCCTCCTCGGCGGATTCGTCCGGCACGGCGGCTTCCGGCAGGGGCTGGATGGGCCCACGAACCAGAGTCACCTGAATCGGGGTCGAGAAGCCCTCGCGGTAGGAGAGGAAGAAGTCGCGCGCGCGTTCCTGCAGCGCCTCGGCCTCGACCTGCTGCGACACAGGCACGGTCACGGTGGCGGTGATCGATTCGTAGAGCCACTGCCCCATGTCGAACTCGTCGGTGCTATAGGCCGGCAGCTCGGCGATGGCCACCCGGCTGGGCGCGACCCCGTCGCCGGAGAGCTCCTGTTCCAGCTCGTAGGCGTGATGCCGCCGCATCCGTTCCGGGGTCTGTCGCTGCCATTCGCCGTGTTCGTCCTGGTAGTAGGACAGACGCGGACCGCCGAGACAGCCGGCGAGCATGAAGGCGATGAGCACGATCATCCAACGCATGGTCGATCCCCTGGGCCCGCTGAGGCGGCCGGACAACGACTCCAGGATGACGCGCCGCCGGCCGGGGCAAGCGCCGCTGGCCGTGCCCTATTCCGGTTGCGGCAGTCGCCGCGGTCGTGGCCGCGGCCCGACCACGCCCTCGCCCTCGACCTCGGTGGTCGGGCCCTCGCCGGCGATCCGGGTCCAGCCGGTATCCGCCCACAGCACCGGTTTCTCCAGGCCCTGCCAGCGGAAGGTGCCGATCGGCGTCTTGCGGGTCTCGCCCTTCTGGCTGCCGAACACCGGCTGGCCATCCTTGAGCAGCATGCCGTGTCTACTTTCGCTGCGGGTGCCCTTGTTGTCGAAGCGCACGCGAAACTCCCACTGCGCCGCATCCGGCTCGTCGGCCGCGGGGCGATCGTCGGCCGCGGGGCGATCGTCGGCCGGTGCGCCCGGGCGCTCGCCCTCGCCACCGGCCGCCCCGTTGGTACAGCCGACGCAGAACAGACAGAGCGCGAGCGGAATCAGGATGACGCTGGACATGACCGGCTCCTGCGATGCTGGAGGACGCGGCCGATCATAGCCACCGGAACCCGCTGTACATGCACGATCCCGAAGCGGCGGGACGGCGTTGTCCACCGCGCGCGAGCTCATAGAACCGGCCCCTCACACGACGGGTCGCGTCACCCCGGCCCTTGAGGAGCAGCGCATGGCCAAGCGGCAATCGGACAACAAGGACGGGATCACCAGCCGCAGCGCGGACTACGCGCAGTGGTACCTCGACATCGTCAAGCGCGCCGAGCTCGCCGACCACAGCGAGGTGCGCGGCTGCATGGTCATCCGCCCGCACGGCTACACCATCTGGGAGAAGATGCAGCGCGAGCTCGACGACCGCTTCAAGGCCACCGGGCACGTCAACGCCTACTTCCCGCTGCTGATCCCGCTTTCGCTGCTCGAGCGCGAGGAACAGCACGCCTCCGGTTTCGCCAAGGAATGCGCGGTGGTGACCCATCATCGGCTCAAGAGCGAGGACGGCTCGGTGGTCGTGGATCCCGAATCGAAGCTCGAGGAACCGCTGATCGTCCGCCCAACCTCGGAAACGATCATCTGGAACCAGTACCGCAATTGGATCCAGTCCTACCGCGACCTGCCGTTGCTGATCAACCAGTGGGCCAACGTGATGCGGTGGGAGATGCGCACGCGCCTGTTCCTGCGCACCGCGGAATTCCTGTGGCAGGAGGGCCACACGGCCCATGCGACCGAATCCGAGGCGCTCGAGGAGACCGAGCGCATGCTCGGGGTCTACGCCGATTTTGCTGAGAATGTGATGGCGGTACCGGTCGTACGCGGCGCCAAGACCCCGGGCGAGCGCTTCGCCGGGGCGCTGGAGACGCTGACCATCGAGGGAATGATGCAGGACGGCAAGGCGCTGCAGATGGGCACCAGCCACTACCTCGGCCAGAACTTCGCCAAGGCAGCCGACGTCAGGTTCCTCAACCGGGACAACGAGCTCGAATACGTCTACGCCACCAGCTGGGGCGTCTCCACTCGCCTGATCGGCGCGCTGATCATGACCCACAGCGACGACGTCGGCCTGATCGTGCCGCCCAAGCTCGCGCCGATCCACGTGGTGATCGTGCCGATCTACCGCAAGGAAGAAGAGCGCGAACGCGTCACCGCCGAGGCGCACGCGGTGGCCGCGGAGCTCGGTGGCCAGGGCCTGAGCATTCGCGTCGACGACCGTGACGGCATGCAGCCCGGCGCGAAATATTACGAATGGGAGTGCAAGGGCGTGCCGCTGCGGATCGAGGTCGGCCCACGCGATCTCGAGCAGGGCTCGCTGTGCCTGGTGCGGCGTTTCCTCGTCGACGAGGACGAGCTCGATGCCCAGGCGGCGCGCAAAGCCAAGAAGCAGTTCCTGCCGCGCGCGC
>JBEPXK010000591.1:0-2879 GCA_041641915.1 Planctomycetota bacterium | reverse complement strand
GACGCCGAGTACGACGGTCTGCTCGAGGAGTTGCAGCGGATCGAGGACGAGCATCCGGAGTTGCGCAGCCCGGACAGCCCGACCCAGCGCGTCGGCGCACCGCCGCGCGAGGATCTGGGCACGGTGCCCCACGACCCGCCGATGCAGAGCCTGCGGGCGATCCGCGAGCCGCAGGAGTTCGTCCGTTTCGTTGACCATTGCCGCAACGTTCTCGACCGCGAGCCGCGCCTGGTCGCCGAGCCGAAATACGATGGCCTGAGCGTGGAGCTGATCTACGAATCCGGCGTCCTGCGCCTCGCCGGCACTCGCGGCGACGGCACGACCGGCGAGGACGTATACGCCAACATCCGCACCATCCGCCAGATCCCGCTACGCTTGGTTGGCGGCAAGACGCCCGAACGCCTGGTGGTCCGCGGCGAGGTCTACATGCGCACCGACGACTTTGCTACATTCAATCGCAAGCAGGAGGAGGCGGGCGAGCGGACCTTCGCCAATCCGCGCAACGCGGCGGCCGGGAGTCTGCGTCAGCTCGATCCCAACGTGACCGCACGGCGGCCGCTGCGCTTCTTCGCCTGGGCCCTGGCCCGCGGGACCAGCGATCGACCGCGCAGCCACTGGGGTTGCCTGCAACGCCTGAGCGATCTCGGATTCCCACTCAACCAGGAGTGCGAACGCCTGCGGCCAGATGCGGCCGAGGAGTGGTTCCGGGCCCTGGCCGAGCGTCGCGAGCATCTGGACTACGAGATCGACGGCGCGGTGTTCAAGGTCGACGATCTCACCGCCTACGACGATCTCGGCTCGCGGGCGACCGATCCGCGGTGGGCGGTTGCGTGGAAATTCGCCCCACGTCACGCGCGTGCGCGCATCCGCGAGATCGAGGCCCAGGTCGGTCGCACCGGCGCGCTGACGCCGGTGGCCAGGCTCGAGCCAGTGCACATCGGCGGCGTGGAGGTGACCCGCGCCAGCCTCCACAACCAGGACGAAATCGACCGCCTCGAGGTCATGGTCGGCGACACGGTCGAGGTCGAACGCGCTGGCGATGTGATCCCACACGTGGTCCGGGTACACAAGCAGGCGCGCAACGGCAACGAACGCGCGTATCATCTCCCGGCACGCTGTCCCGCCTGTGGCGAAGCGGTGGCGAGGCCCGGCGACGAAGCAGTGACCCGGTGCATCAACCAGGGCTGTCCCGCCCGGCGTCAGGGTGCGCTCGAACATTTCGTCTCACGCAGCGCAATGGATATCGACGGGCTCGGGCCCAAGCTGCTCCACCGACTGGTGGAAGCGGGACTGGTCACGGAACCGGCCGACATCTTCGAGCTCGAGCGCGAGCAGCTCGAACAGCTCGAGCTCGTTGGCGCGAAACAGGCCGATAACCTGATCGCCGCGATCCGGAACGCACACGAGAACGCCACCCTGTCACGCCTGCTTTTCGCGCTGGGAATCCCCCACGTGGGACGGTCGCTGGCCAGCGATCTCGCCCAGGCCTTCGGCTCGCTCGCCGCATTGCGCGATGCCGATCTGGACGCGATCCGCGCTCTGGAGGGGGTCGGCGAGGTCGTGGCGCAGTCGGTGCGCGCCTGGTTCGATCGTGAAGCCAACCGCGCTCTGCTCGCGCACCTGCACCGGCTCGGCATCGATCCGCGGATCGAGCAACAGGGCAGTCGCCTACAGGGCAAGACAGTGGTGCTCACCGGAAGACTGTCATCCATGGATCGGGGCACGGCCGAACAGGCGGTACGCAGCCAGGGCGGCAAGGCCAGCAGCAGCGTGTCGGGCAATACCGACATCCTGGTGGTGGGCGAAGACCCGGGCGCACGCAAGCTCACGGCCGCCGATGACCACGGCGTCGAGCAGATCGATGAGCAACGCTTCCGGGAAATGGTGGGGCGCTGAGAGACGGAGCAGTGCGCCCACGACAATCTGACGGCATCATCTGAAGGAAATTGACCGGGGTCGCTATTTGCGGTTCGCTCCTTGAAACGGAGGACGGTCAGGAAAGCTGGGGCCTACGCCTGGCCGGAGACGGCTGCTAGACCGCGCGCCCGAGCGCCGGCCCAGCCCTCGCGCCCGACAGCGAGCCGCAAATCGTGAAAGGCGAGTAACGAGTAACGAGTAACGAGAGGCGAGTAGCGAGCAGCGACTGGCGAGCAGCGAGCAGCGAGCAGCGAGAGGCGACGACTGGCGAGCGCCAATTGGCGAGCAACGAACAGCGCGTCACAGGCGACAGCCGCGACCCGCAATCGCCCCTGGCCCACCTCCTTCATGACACAACTACTGCAAAGCCATATCGCACTACCATTGCGCACTTCGGTCGGCCGATCCTCACAGAGCGCTGCTATGCTCTGGTCGGCCTCGGTCGCGAAGTAAGGTACTGGCAGCACGCGATGGCTGTTCACGACGATGCTCATGAGGGATGTGGGCTAGCGAAAAACCGGCTGCCCCGCCATGCGCCCAAGAGGTGCCCATCGCGCTCCCGGCCGGGCGCATCGACTGGCTAGAACGGCGAGGCAGCTCGCTCCTCGTTCCTGGCCCAGGCAGGTCACACCGCGGCGCCGAGCCGCCTGGCGCTATCCCCACGACGCATCCCCCACGCTCGGCCGCGCGCGGCGAATATTTGCAAAATGCTGGAGAAAAAGACAGGCAAAATGCGAGTTCAGCGGCATGTCTTCCGCAATCAATCCAACTGCCCGCAACTTTCACCCAATACCTAAATCGTTTAAAGTTGACGGGTCCCTCAGAGCTCCAGCAGAGTGCTACCGATCCGATACCGGCCTTGCGCGCGTCAGCAGCAAGAGGGACCAGCAAGAGGGACAGGCAGACAATTGACGACCCGGTGTCAGCGCGATAACCTTCCTATCATGCGCCAAGCCCGCTCT
>JBEPXK010000590.1:0-2885 GCA_041641915.1 Planctomycetota bacterium | reverse complement strand
AGCCAGTAGCCGCTCTGGTCCCACACCAGAACCTTGAGCCGACGACGATCGCGGCTGATGAAGACGTAGGCGTCACCCTGGAAGGGGTCGGCGCGCAGCGTCCCCTGCACCCAGCCGGCCAGGCGGTCGATGCCGCGACGCATGTCCATCGGCTCCAGACACAGGAAAATGCGCCGATTCAGCAGGCTCAACACGTGCAGGCTCGCAACACCCGCCGCAGCACCGCCTCGTCCAACGCGGCAGGCATGCGGACGACGGCGGGAGACCCCGGAACGATCTCCAACATCGGACCGGCGCACCAGGCAGCCTCCCCTTGGGCGACCACCACGCGCGCCAGGCCCGTCGCCTCTCGATCCGCCCGGCCGAGCCGCGCACGCCAGCGCTCGAAGCACTTCACGCTCACGCCGACCCGATCGCAGAACGCGTCGACAGACTCACTGCTCGCTCGCTGAGCTTCGAGCATCGCTCGCGCCCTTGTCGGATTCAGCCTTCCCCGAGGTTTCACGAAATCGGCCGGGGCTTCTGCTGTCGGCTCGCCGTACACGTGGTCGTTCTCTTGCATGCCGCTGATACTCGGTGGCGGGGCAGCCGGGCGCAAACCGGGTTAGTGCGACGGATACACTCTACCAGGGCTCCGCTTCCTGCTAGCCGTTGCCGGCTGGCACACCCTGTCCTTGGGCAGCGCGGAAGCCAAGATCGAAGCCGCTGTCGGCCGGCGTGAACCCGAAGCGAAAGGCGCAGCGCAGGCCGTCGGCCGTGTTGCCCCAGCCGCCGCCGCGATAGACGCGGCCGGAGCTGCTCGCAGGGCCCGTGGGATCGGTCACCGCATCGCCAGCATTGTCGTTATCCACCCCATCGGCGGTCCCGTCATCGTCGGCGACCCCATCGGCTTCCAGGCCATCATAGGCATCGCTGTGATACCAGTCGGAGCACCATTCATAGACGTTGCCGGCCATGTCATGAAGGCCATAGCCGTTCGCGGCGTAGCTCCCAACTGGCGTGGTGAAGGGATACCCTGTGCCGTCATAGGCACCCTCGTAAGCATCGCCGTCGTTGTAACCATTGCACTGGCTCCCATCCGGCTCGGTATGCGTGGCAACATCAGCCGTCCACCACGGGTACTTCGCACCGCCATCCCAGCCGCCGCGCGCAGCGTATTCCCACTCGGCCTCCGTCGGTAACCGCCAGCCAGCGATCGTGGCGTCCACGCTCCAATCCACCAGGCTGATCGGATTCGTCGCCGCGCCCGCCTGCACGTTCTGCGCCCAGCAGTAGAACTGGCTGCCGTACCAGGTCACTTCCACCACCGGGTGGGTCGCCCGGCTGTCGGTATCGCCATCCGGGTGACCGGTGACATCCTTGATGCCGAACGCGCTGCCATCCCAGTCGATCTGGGGATACACAGTCCACCCGTAGGTGCTATGGTTTGCCCCGATCTCCAGAAGAACCTGTTGATCCCAAGCGGTGGTGCCATCGCGTGGATCGGTGGAGACAATGCGAACAACGCGAGAATCCGCATCCGTATCTGCCACCTCGATGTAGGCATCTGCCCCGTTGCCATCCCCGTTCGGATCCAGCGCCCAATTCAACATCTGTGCGTACTGTGCGTTGGTCACCTCGGTGGCCGCCAACTGGAAGCTCTGGCTGATGGTCACCTGCCGCACCGGCAGTTCATCACTGGACCCGCTACCGACTTGTCGGCCCTGAGTGAACGTACCGGCTGGGATGGTGACCGTGCTGGGAACCTGGAAGTCACTCACATCGGTCACCGTCACGGTGATGGTTTGGCTCGCGGTCAAACTGCCGTCAGAGACCGTCACCTCCACCAGGTAGACACTATTGGCGTCGGCATCGGCCGGGGCTTCGAAGTCCGGAGCCGTTTGGAAGCTCAACGCACCACTGCTGCCGTCGATCGCGAACAGCGCCTGATCCGCGCCACCCGACAGGCTGAAGGTCAGGCTGTCGCCATCGGCGTCGCTTGCCGTCACCGTCTGCACCGCCGTCGGGTTCTCGGCCCCGCTCACCGTGCTGGCTGAGGTCAGCGCGGGGGTGTCATTCACCGGGTTCACCGTCAACGCCACCGTGGCACTGGCGCTGGTCGCGCTGCCATCGGAGACCGTGAAGCTGAAGCTGTCAGAGCCGTTGTAGTTCGCTGTTGGCGTGTAGGTGGCCGTGCTGCCGCTCAGGCTGATGCTGCCGTGGGCGGGATCAGCGCTGATCGCATAGCTCAACGTATCGCCATCGGCATCCGTGCCGGCCAGGGCGATGGTGCCCGTGCTGTCCTCGTCGAGGCTCGCGCTCAGGCCGGCTTGGGCACCTGGAGCGGTGTTACCATCAGTGCCTCCTCCACCACCGCCGCCACTACAAGCAGCAAGCAACAGCATGAGGAAAGCCAGTACGGGGAGATAGAATCGGGACATGAGGAGGGGCTCCAGAGAAAGGGCTTGACGGTAGGACCATGCTTATACCCCCCCCATAGTCAGGCAAGCCTCAACCCGTCATGGAGCGCCCCACCAGCCCTCAGAGAGCGAAAAGCGCCGCTACACAGGACAGACTAGTTCCGCCACAGCGCCGCTACACAGGACAGACTAGTTCCGCCACGAGGGGGCAGCGCCCCCTCTGAAGGAAGCCTCTATCTTGACGCCTCCCTCAGAGCCCGCGTCCAAGATCAAGCTGCAAGCGGAACGGTTTGCTTCGAGGGCATGCAAGGGGCCGGGAGCGGGCGAAGCGGGGCCCCATGGGCCGCCAGGGGGCGAAATCGGCAGCCGCGTGCGGCCCAAACTGCCGCAGAATGGCCCTGCAGGGCCCGTTTGACCAGTTTTTCGATCTTGGCGCGCATGCGGGTGCTGGCGGCGGCACGGAGGAGGTTCCAACCGGTGATTTTG
>JBEPXK010000589.1:0-2905 GCA_041641915.1 Planctomycetota bacterium | reverse complement strand
GCCACTCGGTCAGCTCGTCGCTGCCGGTGCGGTAGCCGCGGATCAGGCCGGACCCCAGCAGGTCGCGCAGGATCGCCGCGGCATCGTCGTAGATCTCATCGAGGGTCGAGTCGTCCACGTCGTGGCCCATGGCGGTCGGGGCCATGCGGCCGATGTCGATCATCACGCGCATGGACTGGCCGGCGGCGTCCTCGCTGCGCATCACGTCCTCGAGGATATGGCCGTTGGCCACCGCCACAGCGATGGCGGCGGGGGCGGCGTGGCTCGGCCAGGCCTGCCAGTCGATGTGGCCGCGGACCACCGTGTAGGCGCCGGCGCGTAGTGCGGCGGCAGCGGTCCGGATGCGATCGAGCACGGTGCGGCGCGGGGTCATGCCGGGCGCTCCTGCTCGAGGCGAGCGGCGTAGACCCGCAGGGCGCCGCGGCTCTCCATGTGCGCGATCACGTAGCGCTGGCCGGCGTAGGGCCCGGTGGTCGGCGCGATGATGTCTTTGGCGCGCAGCTCCTGATCGCCGGCGACGGTGACGCGGGCGAGAGTCGGCGTGCGGACGGTGCGGCCGAAGTGATCCGGCTGGACATCGGCAGCGACCTGCGCCGCGATCGTGCCGATAGTTTCCTCGCCGCGCTCGTGCTCGGCGCGGTCAAAATCACACGCGGCGATCGCGGCGAGGTCCGCAGCTGCCTGGTCATGCAGGCTCATGCCAGGCCCTCGGCGTGTCCACGTGCCTGCTCGCGCACGGCCTCGAGCAGCGCCTGGCGCCGCTCAGCGTCGAGCGAGACTGACTCGAGCACCTCGATCGCGTCGTCGCGCAGGTCGGCGGCGATCTGGGGCGCTCTGTCCTCGAGCCTGGACCATAGTCGCGGGGTCAGCTGGAGCAGGCGGGCCAGTCCCTCGTCTGCCAGCTCGCGGCCGCGCTGGACACGTCGGCGGCGCAGTGGCTCGAGCGTGGGCAACAGGCCGTCGGCCATCGCCGCCGCGGTGCCGATGAGGCCCGGCAGGCGCTTGGCCGTCTTGACGGCTACGCCGAGCATCGTGGCTGCGCCGCCTGCCAGGAGCCACCACCAGGAGCCGGCGGCGTCCTCGCGTGCCTGGGCGCCGTCGGCGGCATAGGTATCGCTCTGCGCTGCGATCACGTGGGGCGGCAGCGTAGGCGGCGGCAGCTCGCGATCGCCAGCGGCGGCGCGGATGTAGTCGGCCATGCCGTCGATCACGCTCGTCATCGACGCGGCGACCGGCTGGTCGATCTCCTCGCGCTGCGCCGCGGTGTCGGTGATGATGCGCGCGGCGTCGCTGCCGGCGAGGGCGTCGGCCAGGTGCTGGCGCTGCGCTCCGCAGCCGGCGAGGGCGATCATGGCGGTCAGCAGGGTGATCAGGCAGGTCAGGCGAGGGTGGCGATAGGTCGGCATCAGGGGCTCCCGTCCGTGCTGGTATGCAGTATTTTATCGAGCGCCTCCTCGAGGCGATCGGCCCCGCGCAGCTGCGCCGAGCGGATGGCGTGCAGGTCGGCGCGGATGCGCTCCCAGCGCTCATCGTCGCGGGCCTGCTCGGCCTCGAGCAGGCCCATGCGACGATCGTGATCATCGAGCCGGGCGACATTGCGGGTGGCGAGGCAGCCCGCGGCGTCGGCAGCGGCGCCGACGCGGGCAAAGGCGATCGCTGCCCCGGCGACCGCTCCCGCGACGGCGAGGACGGCCACGGCTGGCATCGTAATGCGCGCGAAGGGCACGCCGCTGTCGCCGAGGCGGTGCAGTCGCTGCGGGGTGCGATCGGTTTGGTCCTGGCTGGATGCCATGCGTCCTCCCGGTCACTCGGTGATGCCGGCGAATGCCTGGTCGAGCTGCGCGATCCAGCGGTCGAGCTCTTTCGCGCTGGCCTTGATCGCATAGCTCTCCATTAGTTTCTTCCGGCTCGGCGGGTCGCGCAGGACCGCGTGGAGCTTGTGCCTGCTGTCGATGCGGTGGTGGTCGTGCAGGGCCTCGGCATTGGCCTTGCCGATGCCGTCCACCGCCTGCAGGTCGCGCAGCGACGCCGCGCGCGCGGCGGCAAGCACGCGCTGCTCGATCGCTTCCTGGGCAGCCGCGCGGACCTCGTCAGCGGTCCACTGGCGGTGCTCGCCGTCGACCGCCAGGTGGTCGTCACCAGCGGCGATGATCGCCCCGGCTGTGCGTAGTTTCCGCGCCGCCAGGGTGCTGGCGATGTCGGCCAGGGCGTCGATCGCCTCGATCTGCACGTCGTGCTCATCGGGCGGCGCGATAGCAGCCTGGGCCGCGGCCTGCAGCTGCTCCACGTCGATCCCGCGCGGGGCGAGGTCGGCCAGGGCAGCGGGTGCGGCCTCGGCGATCATGTGCAGCGGCGCGGCGCGCTGCTCCCGCAGCTGCGCGCGGGCCTGCTTGAGCTGCTCGCGCAGGTCCTGCACCTGCGCGAGCGCGCTCTCGGCCTCGGACATGCGTCGGCTGACCTCTCCGCGCGCCATGCTCTTGGTCAGGTCGCCCAGCTGCTGCTCCGAGACCTGCTCGAGGCGGAAGGCCGACCATCCGAGGCGGGCGCGCAGAAACTTCGCGTGTGCTGGCGGTAGTTTTACCTGGGCGAAGGTCTCGCCGGCGGCGAGCTTCACGCCAGCGGCGGCAAATCCGCGCGGCGCCATCAGGTTGAGGTAGACGAATGCGGGCTTGGTGCTCATTGCCGTCTTTCTGTAGTTTGCCGGGCCTGCCAATAACGGCAGGCCCGGAGATGGTCACGCGTCGCTGAAGGTACCCAGCGCGGCGTGGGTCGGCAGGCCGTAGCCGGCGCCGTCGACCTCCTTGCTCGCGAGCTCCCAACCGTCCATGTCGACGACCGTCCGGTCGTCGGTCAGGACCTTGTGGTAGCTTTCGCGCGCGTTGCGCTGGATGACGAAGGCCTTGGC
>JBEPXK010000588.1:0-2905 GCA_041641915.1 Planctomycetota bacterium | reverse complement strand
CGCCGCGCCGCCGGCGGCGCTGGTTTCGCCCGCGTGTCGCCGTCAGGCCGCGCGGCGTGGGGGGCGACTCAGGTGCGGCGGTTCGTCGTCGTCCTGCGCCGGGAGCCAGTCCTCGGGGCGCAGCGGCGGCAGGCCGTGGAGCGCGCGCACCGACTCACAGCGCTCCTCGCGCTCTCCGTGCTCGAAGGAGGCGGTGAATGCCCGGCAGACCGAGGGCCGGCGGTCGTGGATGGTGCAGCGCACGGCGCGTTTCACCTCACCGGCGAGCGCGACGCAGCGCGGCCGGGGTTGGTCGGTGCCGTCCATGCATCGGCGGTGGAAGCCGAGCGGCCGGGTCAGCGCCACCGGCACGCCGGCGGGCGTCGCATCGTCGCCCTCCATCCAATGGAAGGAGACGCGGAAATGACTGCAGCAGACGCCGCAGCGCAGGCAGGGGTTGGCGCTTTGCACGACGCGCGGATATAGCCGCGCGCGGGCGGGCGCCAACGCAAATGCGCCCGCACCGTCCTCCGCGGTCTGCGCGCAGGTGCGTGTCGCCGCGCGCTCGATGCTGCCCCCCGGGGCCTCGCTCAGCTGAAGAACCCGACGCCGCCCGGTCCGCTGCCGGTGTCGCCGCGGCGGGCGGCGTCGTCGGCATTGGCAACTGCCTGTCCGGCGCGCCGGGCGGCATCCGCCGCCCGATCGGCGTTGGTGCGTATCTCGGCGAGGAGGTCGTCGGCATTGGCTGCCATGTCGCGCATGCGCGCGACCAGGTCGCCGGCCTCCTCGTGCAGGTCGCGCATGTGCCCGAGGAGGGCGGCGATGTCCTGGGCGTCGTTGCGGGCCTGAGTGCGGGCGTCGGCGGCATCGTCGCGCTCGCGTTCGGCGGTTTCGCGCGCGTCGCCAACTCCTGCCACTGGGCCTGCAGGACAGACCTGAAACTGTCCAGCGCCTTGGCCGCGTTGATGCCCCCGTCCACCAGTTTGCGGCCGCGCCGAGCGCAGCGGCGTGCGCGGCCTCGGGCGTGTCGTCTCGATAGCTTGTGACAGCGACAAAAAACAACGTTTGAAAGAGGCGCTGTCACAAGCCGTCGAGGCACAGGGGGTTCGGGGGACGAAGTCCCCTGATGGACCCTGATGGAAGAGCAGAAAGGTGGGCCGGAGCCCTATGCTCAACCCTTGGGTTGTGGGCGGAGGCCCACCTTGGTACCCGGCGAGCAACACCAGGCCGGCGCGGTCGACGACCATGCCCGCCAGCGCGGGTGGCTCGACGAACGCTTGCCGCCGGATGCGCTTTCGCCTATAGTCCGCCGATGTCTGTGCGCACGCCTATCCGATCACAGCCAAGCACAGGGCCTGCGCTTCCATCAGGGTCGGACGCTGTGCGCCGCGATTGGCTGTTGTTCGGGATACTCGTTCTCGGCGGGATGCTGGCCGCCAACCTGCATGTGCGCATTCCGGGCACTCCGATCTTTTTCGAGTTCCGTTGGGCGTTCGGTTTTCTCGGTATCGGGCTGATCCGCCGCACGTGGCTCGCATTCGTTCTGGTCGTCGTGCTCAGCGGTTCGCTCTTGGGCGGTCAGCTGGTCTGGTGGCAGGCCTTCTGCGGCAACCTGCTGTACATGCTCCCCGTCTTCGGCCTCTTGCGCTGGGCGACCTGTCGCTGGCTGCCGCGGTTCACGCACCCCTTACGGTACGGCGTGGTCTGGGCGGTGCTGGCCGCGGGTTGCTACGAACTGATCATGGGGCCGTTCATCTGGATCGTCTCTGCCTGGCTCGCAGGCGACCCCCTTCTCTCGACCGTAGTTGCCGGGTGGGGGACGCCCGCGCTGCACATCGAGGCGGCGATGGTCACGGTTCTGACCACCTTGGGGATGGTGGCGGCGCGCTTCCATCATTCGCTCGCCCAGGCGGTCGCGGGCCTTGAGCGCAGCCAGCGGCTGCTGGAGACCACCGGCCGGGTGGCGCGCGTCGGCGGCTGGGAGATGGCCTCGCCCACCGGCGCGGTGATCTGGACGCGCGAGATCTACCGCATCCACGAATTGCCGCCGGGGCGGATGCCGTCGCTCGACGAGGCTCTGTCGTTCTGGCATGGCGACGATCGCCCGATCCTCGTGGAGTCCTTGCGGCGGGCGTGGGAGCACGGCGAGCCCTATGATCTGGAATTGCGCTTCATCACCGCAACGGGGCGGCACCTCCATGCGCGTACACGTTGCGAGCCGCAGCTGCGCGACGGGCGGGTGGTCAAGCTGACCGGGACCCTGCAGGACATCACCGATCGCAAGCAGGTCCAGCTGCAGCTCGAGGCGATCTTCAATCTCTCGTTGGCTCTGATCTGTACCGCCGATCCCGTCAGCGGGTCCTTCACCAGGATCAACCCCGCCTTCTCCGACGTGCTCGGCTACAACGAAGAGGAGTTGCTCGGGACATCGTTTCTCGCGTTGATCCATCCGGACGATGTCGAGGCGACGCGCGCGCAGATGGAGGAACGACTGGCGCATGGGCAGCCGGTGCTCGCGTTCGAGAACCGCTATCGCCACAAAGACGGTTCGTATCGCCGTCTGTCCTGGTTCGCGAATCCTGCAGCCGACGACGGTCTGGTGTACGCGGTGGCGATCGATGTCACCGAACGCGATGTGTTGCAGGAACAGATCCGGCAGATGGAGAAGATGGACGCCATCGGCCAGCTCGCCGGCGGGATCGCGCACGATTTCAACAACCAGCTCGCCGGGATCCAGGGCTACGCCGAGCTGCTGGCGCGGGATCTGACCGAGCCGCGCCAGCGTGCCAGGCTCGATGCGATCGCCACGGCGACGCGGCGTTCGGCCGATCTCACGAGCAAGTTGCTGGCCTTCTCGCGCCGGGCGCGACGCAGCACCGCGGTCGTGGACCTGCACGCCATCGTCGGCGAGGCCCTCGCGCTGGTC
>JBEPXK010000587.1:0-2918 GCA_041641915.1 Planctomycetota bacterium | reverse complement strand
CACCGCGGTCCTGTTCATAGGTGATGAACATGTTCTCGCGGTATTTGGCCCAGTGGCCCGAGCGCTCCCACAGCCCCTGCGGCTGGATACCGGGCGTGCGCACCTCGACGTAGCCTGCGGCGGCGATACGCGTGCGCACGTGGTCCTCGACCGTGCGGTAGAGGGTCCAGCCCTTGGGATGCCAGTAGATCTGGCCGGGGTTGTCGTCCTCGAGATGGAACAGCTCCATCTCGCGCCCGATCTTGCGATGATCGCGGCGCTTGGCCTCCTCGAGCATCTGCAGATGCGCCTTGAGCCCCTTCTTGGTCGCGAAGCAGGTTCCGTAGATGCGCGTCAGCTGGTCGCTGCTCTGGTCGCCGTGCCAGTAGGCTCCGGCCACGCTCATGATCTTGAAGTGGGCCAGCCAACCGGTGGCGGGCACGTGCGGCCCGGCGCAGAGATCCTCGAAAGCGTCGTCGTCGCCGCCGGTGCTGTAGAAGCTCAGCTGCTGCGCGCCGCGCTCGAGCGCGCGACGGGCGTTGTCTTCCTTGTATTTGTCGCCGGCGGTGCGGGCCAGGCCCTGCTCCGGGGCGCACTCGATGCGCCGGAACGGCCGATCGGCGGCGATGATCGCGCGCATCTGCTCTTCGATCGCGGCGAAGTCGTCGGGGGTGACCACCCGCGGCGTGGCCATGTCGTAGAAGAAGCCGTCCTGGATCGCCGGCCCGTAGGCCAGCCGGGTGCCGGGCAGCACGGCGCACACCGCCTCGGCCAGCACGTGGGCGCAGCTGTGGCGCAGGATCTCCAGCGCACGCGGATCGTCGTCGCGCGCGGTGAGAATGGCGATATGGGCGTCGGCGTCGAACACGGCGCCCAGGTCGTGGGGGCGATCGTCGATGAGGATGGCGATGGCCTTCTTGGCCAGGCCGGGGCCGATGGCGCGGGCGATGGCGTGGCCGTCGACCGGCTCATCGAAGGACAGCTGCGCGCCGTCGGGAAGCGTGAAGACAGGCATGGGGATTCCCCTGCGGAAGAACGTTCTGGTGGAGAAGGAAGGGTGCGACGAACCCGGGAGCTCCAGCCGTCGATGACGGCGAGCCCACTCGACCGGGTCGTCTCAGCTAGTTCGCACCAGTCCCATGCCGGCGAGAGCCTAGGGCGCAGCGGGCAAATGGCAACGCATCGCCGTTCGCAGCAGGCCTCCACGGCTCGCTCGGCAGCGGTCTCCAGCACTTGCGTGCTCGATCGCACTTACTTAGCATGGAGCTATGCCTCGCGAAGCTTCCCCCGGTGCTGGGCGCGCATTCATCGTCGTTCTGGTCGCGTTCTTCGGCTTGGCGGCGCTGCTGCGCGGTGGCGAGGATGTCGACCAGGCCGCCTTCGATCGCACCGCGGCCGAGCTCACCGCCGCGCAGGAGACCCGGCGCGAACGCGTCCAGGCGATCCACCGCTTCGTCCGCGACGAGATCACCGAGATCCCGACCGAATACGGCTGAGGCGGCCGCTGCGTGATCACGGCCAACCGTGCGTTGGCCGACCGCACTGGCGACCACCAGGCCCGGGCCGAACTGCTCGCGGAGCTGCTGCACGCCGCCGGCGAGAAACCGGTGATGCTGCGCCACGATTCGCACCGCGCGGCGCATTTCCTCGTCGTGCTCGAGACCGGGGCCGACGCCGCCTTCGACGAGTCCTCCTTCACCGCCGACGGGCGCGATCTCATCGTGCTGCCGCTCGGCGAGGGGATGCAGCCCGGCGAACTGCCGTCGGGCCTGCGCACCGCCGACGGCGTCTGGACCGCCAGCGTCGCCATGTGGCGTTACCGCCCGGCCGCGGATGCGCCCTGAGCCACCGAAGGTTGTCGCCGCTGCACCGGCATCCGGTTCCGGTGGCAGCAACAGCCGGCATCGCCCCTTTCCCTCCATCGCTGCTCCGGAGCCATTCCTGCGCGCGCCGCCCCCCGGTCGTGTCCTCCTGATCCTGGGTCTCGCCCTGTTCTGCGCCGTGCCGGCGGCCGCGGCCGTCACCGGGCGCACCGTCAACGCCAGCGGCGCGCCGCTGGCGGGCATCGAGATCCGCTTCGACGACGCCCGGACCACCACCGGCGCCGACGGCCACTTCATCATCAACCCCGCTAGCCCCGGCCTGGGAAGATTGAGCTTCCACCGCGACGGCCAGCTGCTCTGCGGGCGCGAGAATGTCGAGCCCGACACGGCTTTGGGGCCGGTGATCATCGATCCGACCCACCGCATCACCGGCCGGGTCCTCGGGCCCGACGGCACCCCGCTCGCAGCGGTCAGCGTGCGCTGCGCCATCGAACTGCGCGACAGCTGGGAGGAGTACCGTCTCGTCGGCGCGACGACGACCACCGACGACGGCCACTTCGCTTTCGACGCCTGCTGCCCCGGCAACTACCGCTTCCACGTCGCCCAGCCCGGTGCCCTCACCGGCAGCCATGTCCTGCCGGTCGGCGGCGATTTCAACCACATGGTCCTGCGCCTGCACAGCGGCGGCTCCGATGTCCGAGGCGTCATCACCGACCCCGCTGGCGAACCGGTGGCGGATGTCGCGGTGGCGGCCGATTGTTTCCACCGCTGCCGCAGCAATGCCGACGGCCACTTTCGTCTCGTCGGGCTCGGGCCGGGCTGGACGCAGATCGCGATCACCCCACCGGAGGGGCTGTACGTGGCCGGCAACCAGAGCACGGTCCAGCTCTCGCTCGAAGCCGGGGGCGAGACCGACCACGACATCGCACTGGTCCGCGCGGGGGCGCTGCGAGTCGCCCTCACCGGACCCGCTGCGGATGCCCAACCGGCGCGGCTGGACATCCGTCTGCGCCCACAGGGCCACTGGGACGATACCTACACCTTCTTGGACCGGGAAGTGGACGAGGGCGCACTGCGGCTCGATCCGATCGCCGCCGGCTCCTACGACATCGCCGT
>JBEPXK010000586.1:0-2920 GCA_041641915.1 Planctomycetota bacterium | reverse complement strand
CAGGCTTGGCTGGGCGACCGGCCGACCGAGGGGTGGTTTTCTGCGAGAATGGGCCGTAGGCCCGCAGAAAACGCGGCCGGAGGCCGCGAACCCCGACCGAGGCCGTGGGGGGCGGAGTCGGCATCGCGCAGCGATAGGTGGCCCCGGTGGGGCCACCGGCCGACGCAGCGCAAGCGCAGCCCCGCAGCGAAGCGAGGAGCAAGCGCCGCTGGGATGCGCCGAAGGCGCGAGGGGGCAGCGCCCCCTCTGATAGAAGCCTCATCAAAAAC
Source organism: Planctomycetota bacterium (assembly GCA_041641915.1). Lineage (GTDB taxonomy): Bacteria > Planctomycetota > UBA11346 > UBA11346 > UBA11346 > SLQH01. Next base: position 2,651 of record JBEPXK010000586.1, on the reverse strand, counting down.
AGAACATGTAACAATAACGTCCGGCCGAATACGGCACGGCATGAGCCGCTTTCTTTCAGGCTGAACTTGCCCGTCGAATCCGATCGGGTAACTTAGCCTTGTTACCATGCCAAGTACCGAGCCGAGCGCAGTAGACGTTCCCGGCCCTTCAGCCGGCGACCCCCTGAAGGCGTCCGACCACGCCGATAGCCGCACAGCGCCAGCACGCGGCCAGGCGAAAACAAAACAAGCCGTCTCTCTCGCATTCGCCTTCTTTCTCGCCGCCTTCGCCACCTACGGATACCTCACCTACCGGATGGAGTCCAGACGCGCCCTGGCCTGCCTCGACGAGAAACTGCTGATGGCCGCGCACACGATCCCCGCGGTACTCGGACGCGATTTCTTCACCCGCGCCACCGGCCCCGACGCGATCGATCCCGCTGACGACCGGACCAACATCGAGCGTCTGACCCGCCTCGCCGATGCGATAGAGGCCAGCTACCTCTACTCCATGGTCTTCATCGACGGCCGGGTCCACCTCACCAGCTCGAGTGCCTCGGCCGAGGAGCGGCGCACAGACAGCGCGGTCCGCTACTGGACCAGCTACGACGAGGTGACGAAGGACGTGCAGGCCGCCATCGCCCATGGCGCGCCCCGCTTCGCGAACTACCGCGACCGCTGGGGCCACTTCCGCCACGTCTACATCCCCCTGCCCGGCGACGGCGAAATCGTGCACATCGTCGCCGCCGATCTGGAATTCGGCACCGTGCTCGCGGCCTTGCGCCGCCGCATCCTGTTCGCGACCCTCGGCATCTTCGGCCTGCTCGTCGCCGGCATCCCCCTGTTCATCGCCTACCGCAGCCGTATGCGCCGATCCCTGCGCGCGATCCGCAGCTCGCACCACGCCCTGAGCCAGAGCGAGGACCGCTTCCGCTCCTACATAGAAAATGCCACCGATCTCGTCTACGCGCTCTCGACTGACGGCCGGCTGACCTACGTCTCACCGAACTGGGAGGAACATCTCGGACAACCGCCCGATCGGATGATCGGCAGACCGTTCACCGATTGCGTCGAACCCGCAGACCGCGCCGCCTGCTCTGATTTCGTGCAGCGCATTTTGACCACCGGCACGAAACAGAGCAGCAACGATTACCGCATACGCCTATCCAACGGCACCTATCGCTGGCATCGCGCCAACGGCGCGCCGCTGCACAACCACGCTGGCAACGTGACCGGTTGCATCGTCATCGCCCGCGATGTGACCGAGACGCGCGAGACGCTCCGCTGCCTGAGCGAGAACGAACGCGAACTGCGCGCCGCCCTGCGCCTCGCCCGTCTCGGCTCATGGACGCTCGACCTGCAGCGCGACGAGCTGCACCCCTCACCGGCGCTGCTCGAACTGCTCGGCCTCGAACGCGACACCGCGCCGCTACCGCTCGAGGAGGGCTTCACCCTGGTCCATCCCGACCACCATGCCGAACTGCGACACGACCTCGAGCTGGCACGCCAACTGGGCTCATGTTTCACCGGGGAATGGCGCGTGCGCCATTCCGATGGGCACATGCTCTGGTTGCAGACGGTGATCGAGAGCGTCGAACACGATGCCGACGGCCGACCGGTCCGCTGCTTCGGCATCTCGCAGGACGTCACCGAACGACGCCAGATGCAGGAACGCCTCAACCAGATGGAAAAGATGCAGGCAATCGGCCAACTCGCTGGCGGCGTGGCCCACGACTTCAACAACCAGCTCGGTGGCATCATGGGCTACGCCGACCTCGTCCGGATGCGGGCCGGCGAGCCTCAGCTGCAGCGCGCCGCCGAGCGCATCCTGGTCTGCGCCAAACGCGCGGAGGAACTCACCCGTCAACTCCTGGCCTTCTCCCGCAAGCAGGACTATCAGCAAACGGTGATCGACGTTCATCTGATCATCCACGAGGTCGCGACCATGCTCGAGCACAGCCTCGACAAACGCATCGCGCTCCACCAACGACTCGACGCCCCCTGCGCCACCATCCTCGGCGACGCGACCCAGATCCAGAGCGCGATCCTCAACCTCGCGATCAACGCCCGCGACGCCATGCCCGACGGAGGCGAGCTGACCTTCGCCACCGCCAATCGCACCCTCACCGCGGGCCCCCATCAGCTCCCCGATGAACTGAGCCCCGGCTCCTATCTGCTGCTGCAGGTCGAGGACACCGGCTGCGGCATCCCGCCGGGGATCCGCGACCACATCTTCGAACCGTTTTTCACCACCAAGGAAGTCGGCAGGGGAACCGGCATGGGGCTGGCCGCCGTCTACGGCACCGTGGCCAACCACGGCGGCTGCATCGAGGTCAGCTCCGAGCCGGAAATGGGCTCCTGCTTCACCATCCTCCTGCCCACCCACGAAGGCGGCGACGACCCCGCGAGCGAACCTGCCATCGCCGCACGCCCCTTCCACGGGGTGCGCGCGCTGGTGATCGAAGACGAAGAGATGCTGCGCGAACTGGCGAGGGAGATGCTCACCGACCTCGGTTGCACCGTCGCCACCGAGCCCGACGGCCAGGCCGGCATCGACCACTACGCCGAGCACCATGCGACCATCGACGTGGTCCTGCTCGACATGGTCATGCCGCGCCTCTCCGGCAGCGAAGTACTCCACGCCATCCGCACGATCGACCCGGCGGCCCGCG
>JBEPXK010000585.1:0-2922 GCA_041641915.1 Planctomycetota bacterium | reverse complement strand
CCGCGGCCGCATCGGCGACCACGCCATCGACCAGCTCGTTGCCGGGGGCGAAGAAGGCCAGTTCCTCGTGCCGCAACGCCAGATCGCGATCGAAGGCGCCGTCGACCCATTCGTTCTCGCCGCGCGGACGCAGATGATGCGTGCCGGCGTCCTCGTCGCGCCGCGCCGCGCCGCCCATCCCGCGCAGCCAGCGACACACCGCGCGCACGGGCACCGTCACCGCGACCATCGCCGAGGCGTCCTCGGCCGCGCGGCGGTAGATCTCTTCACCTTCGTGGTAGAGCGCATCCTCGCGCTCATCGCGCTCGCTGCGCTCGGCGGCGACCAACGCGGCCAGCGGCTCGCACTGCATGCGCAGGGCCTCCGGGCCGGCGTCGAGCGCGGTGAGCAGCGAACGCACCTCGACCGCGTCGTGGACGAATTCGAGACCCGACGACGATGCGGTGAACACGCCCACCGCCTGGTCGAGGATCCGCGCCCAGGCCGAGATCGGGTCCTGCCCCTCCTCCTGTTCGAGCACCCAGCTGAGCACCTCGCCGTCACGGCCGAGCCGGTCGACGCGGCCGATGCGCTGCTCCACCGCCGCGATCGACCACGGCAGGTCGTGGTGCGCGATCACCGAGACGAACTGGAAATTACGACCCTCGCCGCCGAGCGGGTCGCTGACCATCACCGCGCAGCGATCCTCGTGACGGAATTTCCGCGCGGCGGCCTCGCGTTCGATCGCGTCCTGATGCGCGCCGAAAGTGACGATGCGATCGTGGCCGAGCTCCCTGCCCAGGACCTCGGCGATCTCGAGCACCGCCAGCGAACTGGTGGTGAAGACCAGCACCTTTTCGTCGGGGTTGTCCTCCCAGAAGGCTGCGATGCGTCGCGAAAGCGCCAGCGTGCGCGGCGGCACCCTGCGGCAGGCCTCGTCGGCCGCGGCGCGCAGGGTACGCAACAGCGGCGCCTCGTCGGGGTCGATGAAACAGGCCGCGCTCACCGCGATGTGGGCCATGGTTTCAGCCTCGCTCAGATCGGGTCGCAGTACCTGGGCCAGGGTCGCCTTCGGGTCGGCGCGCAGACGGTACTCCTCGTACTCCTCCGGCTCGGCGAGCACCGCGCCGCGCATCGCCAGCATCCGCTCGAGCACCCGCGGATGCGCCGCCGCGCCGAGCTCGAGCTGCAACAACCAGTGGGCCAGGCGCGGGGCGATGTGCTCGCCGACCCGATGCAGGCGCACCAGCTCGGCGCGATAGGCGTCGAGCGCCGCGCGCAGTTGCCGGCCGCGGGCGTCTTCGCTGTAGCCGATCCATTCGCAGGTACGACTGGCGAGCGAGACGCCGCCGACGCCGGTCGAGGCCGAGAGCCGCGCGAGCACATGGCGCCGATGTCGGATGACGCGATGGTCGAGGCGGTGGTTCTCGCGCACGTGCGCCACCAGCGCCTCGGTTGCCGCTGGTAGTGCTTCCGGCGCCGCCGCGGCCCACGCCTGCGCCCGCTCGGCCAGCAACGGATCGCCGGGCAGGGCCTCGCTCCAGGCCGCCGCCACCGCCGCGCGTTGGTCGGCCTCGCGCGCCACGCGGGTGTCCATCAGCAAGCTGAGCACGCGCCCCTGGGCCGCGAGCCGCTGGGTGAAACCGTCGCTGTCTTCGAGCGCGTAGGCATCGGGCTGAAGCAGATGCAGCAACGCGAGGTAGGAATCGGCGTGCTGCCGACCCGGCGTGGCCGAAAGCAGCAACACGTGCGGCGCGCGCTTGGACAACATCGCCACCCGTTTGTAGAGCGAGCCGCCCGGCTGCATGCGATGGCACTCGTCGACGATGACCATATCCCAGCTCGCGGCGGCGAAGCGCAGCGCCTGCTTGCCGCTGAGCGTTTCCAGCGCCCGGCTCGAGGCGATCACGAACTGCTCGGTCCACGGGTTGCCGCGGAAGCCCTCCAGGCGTTGGCTGTCGTACATCACGAAGCGCCGACCGCCGAACTTGAGGTACATCTCGACGAACCACTGGCTGACCAGCGCACCGGGCACCACCACCAGCACCCGCATCTGCGGTCGCATCGCCAGCAGGCTCTGCATCACCAGGCCGGCCTCGATCGTCTTGCCCAGCCCGACCTCGTCGGCCAGCAGATATCGGACCTGGCGGTCGGCGAGCACCCGGCGCGCGGTCAGGATCTGATGGGGCAACGGACGGATGCGCGCACCGGCCAACGCGATCACCCCGCCGGTGTGCATCCAGGCGCCGTCGCGCCAACGCAACAGGTCCTCGCGCGCGCAGAAGGTCAGCGGACCCCAGGGTTCCGGCGGCCGCGGCGCGCCGGCGCGGCCGAAGCGCGGGCGCAGGTCATGGAAGGCCGCCGTGCGCAACTGCTCCACCGGATCGACGGCCGGCGCGACCATCGCGATCGCCTGCTCGTCGACCGTCAGCTCCTCACCGTCCTCGCAACGCACTGGATAGCTGATGAGGCCGCTGGCCTTGTCGGTCTGCGGCTTCCCGGCGGCGATGGTGCCCTGGCGCACGCCGGCGTCACCCGTGAGCTCGACCCGGGTGCCCGGCAACAGGCAGTAGCGCACCACCCGCGCCGCCTCCTGCGTCATTTCCGCTCCGCTGCGCAGAAAGCGGATGTCGAGCCAGCCGGGCTTCTGCCGCAGCAGCCGCGCCGGCCCCTCACCCTGCAATTCCGGAACCGCGACCAGACTGCCAATTGCCATGGCAGGACCCTAGGCCCTTCCACAGGGTTTCCAGTGCAGAGGCGCCAGCGCACCCGCAGTCTCTACAGCCGGGGATGGCGAACGGCCTTCGCGGCGGCAAAATGCGAGCGGGCTTTTATCAGAGGGGGCGACCCGTCGTGCGAGACCGGAACCGCATCGACAACCGTGCCCGCCACCCGCCGCCGATCGCGAGCCCTGGGAGCGCCGAGCACCAGCTCGGCAGGACG
>JBEPXK010000584.1:0-2925 GCA_041641915.1 Planctomycetota bacterium | reverse complement strand
CGGCCCCCGGTATCGCGTCGGCCGACCGAGCAGATCCGCGGCCAGCGTTCGTCGAGATCGACCTCTACCAGTTCGTTCTGCAATCGCATCACTGCACTCCAATCGCGTGGGGAGGCTAGAACGGGCCGGCAACGGTTCAAGGCGGACGCGATAATTCGTTGATACCGTAGATGTGGGTGCGCAAACGCGTCAACGCCGAGCCGGGAAGACCGCCCCGCCTTGAGCCGGTCTCCGCGCGGTATAGGACGGTGGCCGGATCCAGTTTTCGACGTGAGGAGCCAGCCATGTCGCGCCACGCACGCCTCCAGGAATCGGCAGCGCCGGAAGACGCCGTCAGACGAACACCGCACCGCGCGCCGGCCCCGGTCCGGCGTCGCCGCCGCATCATGCAACGGGCGTTGATCGCCTGTCTGCTGGCCCTGCCGCTCTGTCGCCTCCCGGCCAACACCCGTTTCGGTTTCGGCACCATCGTTCAGGTCGACCGCACCGGCGAACACAGCCGCAAGGACCAGCCGAGCTTCAGCGTGCGTTACGCCTTTCGTAACCTCAAGTGGAGCAGTATCGAGCCGGTGCAGACCTACCGGATCGAGGAGAAGACCCGTCACGGCTGGCGGGTCTACCTGCTCGACGGCAAGCCGTCGACCGCCGCGGAGGCGCTGCAGGTGGGGCGGGCGATCTGCATAAGCGATAACGATATGGTCTGTCGCGTCGCCAGCACCCCCGGCCCCCATCCCCTCGATGCCTCGGCCACCCCCGGCAACGGCATCTACCATCTGGATCTCGACAAAGCCCTGCAGGCGGAACTGGCAAAGAGCGGACGTGGGCAGATCGGCGAGTTCGAACAGCGCCGGTTCGACATCCAGGTCCTGCTCGATTGCCAGGACGGACAGGTCACGGCTGCCACCGCAGTGATCCCCGGACTGCGCGGTCAGACCGACTACGTGCTCGATCCGTCGGTCTGGTCCTGGGACGCGGGCACCATCAACGGCTCGCTCGCCTTCACCGTCGGCTTCACCGACGACAGCCGCTATCTTCCCCGCGAAGGCACCGAGCTCGCCATCGCCGCCACGCTGAGCCTGGAAACGACCACTGACGGCGAACTCGCCGGCAGCTACAGCGGCACCAGCGGCTCCCAGAGCGTCACCGGCAAGGTCGACGGCCAGCTCCAGCCGCGCGGCGCGGTTCCCGCCACCGGGCGGCTGTGGCTCCAGCTCGACGAGCTCGACGGCAGCAAGTGCTCCTGGGCGGTGCTCCCCTTCGCCGACGGGAGCGGCGGCGAGGGCGGCGATCTCCTCCACTTCAAAGGTCACATCCTCGGCACCTGCGACGGCGCCGACCTGACCCTGGCCGACGGGAAACTACGTGGCACCGCCACCTGTGTCGACCAACACCATGGCGATGCCGCCTACCGCCTGCGCATCGACGCCGATCTCTACGGCGGACGCCTGTTGTTGGGTCGCTGCATCCTCGCCACCGCGGACGGCGAGGACCGCGAGATCGCCCTGCGCGGCGGCCTGACCACCGCCACCAGCAACCGCATCCGCGGCCGCGAGGGCGACGCCGAGCGCCAGGAGATCAAGGAGCTGCAACGCCGGCTCCATCCCGAAGCCGACTGAGCGCTGCGCTCAGAAACTCGAGGCGCCGCCGTTCGCTGCGCCGGAGTCATTACCGCCCCGCGGCTGCTTGCGCTTGGCCTCTGGCTGCTTGGGTCGCGCGCGCTGCGCGCAGCGATCGCGTTCCTTGCGCCATTGCTTGCGCTGTTTGCCCTCGGCATCGGTCGCCAGGGCCCGGTCGAGATAGGGCAGCGCCAGCGCATAGTGTTTTTCCTTGGCCAGGGCCATGCCGATCGCACCGAGTGCGGCGTCGCGCTCGGCGACCAGCTCCGCCCAGTCGGCCCCGTGCGCCGCGAGCTGCTGCGCGCTGACCAGCTTGCGGCCCAGCAGACCCTTGAACAGACCGCGTTGCTTCGCCTTGCCGAATTCCCGCACCACGGGATCGCGCAACACCAGCCCGACCAGCTCCGCCCACCGCTCCGGCGGGAGTTCCAACTGCGCGTTGGCCCGCGCACGAGCGAACATCTTCAGCAGATCCTGATGGTAGACCGCGCCGGCGAGCAGGCAGCGCTCGCGCCCACCGGCGGTCACCATCGCTTGCGTTCGCGCCTTCTGCTCCCAGCGCGCGAGCTCCGCTTCGTTGCCGGCGAGCAGCTGGCAGGCGATCAGGCCCTCGACCGCATCCACGCCCGGCACCGGGCAGAGGTCCTCCGGCACGGCGAACAGGCGTTCGAGCACCGCGGCCATGCCGGCGAAATGTTCTGTGGTCCATCCGCGGAAGGCATCGCGAGCCTCGAAACTGCTATAGACCGCACCCATCGCGGTCTGCCAGGGGACATAGTTCCGCGGTCGTTGTGGCCCTTCGCGATAGAGTGCATCGACCAGCGTATTCAGGCGTACATGGTCGCCACGACGAACGCTCAGTTCCAGGTCGCGCAACAGCATCGCATAGACCGTGCCGGCTTCACCGGTCGGCGGCTTGCCGTCGACTCGCGCGGACACGCCCATGCCACGTGCCATGTTGCCGGTGGAGAGCCGTACCTCCGGCCCCGGCGGCAACGGCCGGGTCAGCAACCATGCATCGATCCGCGCGGCCAGCAACCCGTGCAGCTCGGGTACCAGCTTCAGATGCTGGTCGGCAGCGCGCACGATCGCATCACGGATCGCCGGCTCGGCCGCAGCAAGCGCGTCGCTCGCTGCGGCGGCACAGAACTCCTCGCGCGCCTGTTCGCTCAGAGTCGGATGCCTCCAACTGACCAGACGCTGTTCGTAGGAATCCGGCTCCGGCAACCTGGCGAAGAGCATGCGCGCCAGGATGCGCATGCCATCCGTGGGCAGGAGCTCGAGGAACGGGCGGATGTCCGTAGTCAGG
>JBEPXK010000583.1:0-2933 GCA_041641915.1 Planctomycetota bacterium | reverse complement strand
CCGTCGAACGTCGGCTTGCCCCACTGGGCGAGCTGGCCGGAGGTGATCAGCAGCCGGCCGCTCTTGAGGATCTCGCCGAGCGCCGGGTTCCAGACGAACGCGCCGTCGACGTCCCCGCGCTTCCAGGCGGCGACGGCCTGGTTCGGCGACATGTTGACGATATCCACCTCGCTGCGCGGGATGTTGAACTGCTCCAGCGCGAACAGGAGGTGGAAGTGGGTGGTCGAGGCGAGCGGCACCGCGATCGTCTTGCCGCGCAGGTCCTGCGGGGCGGTGATGCCAGCGCCCTCGCGCACCGCGAACGCCTCGGCCGAGGCGAACACCTTGTCGACGTAGAAAACCTCCAGGTCGACGCCCTGGGCGATCGCGGCGGCAGTCGGGCTGGAGCCCAGCGCGGTCAGGTCGACGCTGCCCGAGGCCAGCGCGGAGATCACCTTCGCCCCGGAATCGAACTGACGCCATTCGATCTCGGTGCCGGTGGCCTCGGAGAACGCGCCGTTCGCCGCGGCAACCTTCCAGGGCGTGGGCACGCCGAAGTGGCCGATGGTCACCGTTTCGGCCTCGGCCTGCTGCGGGGCGGCCGCGGCCGCCAGAAAGCCGACGCCGACGGCGCCCGCGATCAGGTTTCTGAACTTCGGGTTCATCCTCGAACCTCCCTGTTACTTCTTCACGGTTCAGGCTAGGCGCCCGCCGACAGGCGGGCTAATGCCGATACCGCAACGTCCGGAAAGCCATCGGCATAACCGGGCGTGCCGGCACGGCACGTCTCGGGGCGTCAGCCGGTACGCGTGTCCGCGCCTGCCGCGGCACTAGCGGGCCGTCGGCGCGCCGGCCGTGCTTCGGGCGTGCTGGAGCGCGGCGTCGAGCGTGGCAACGATCGTCCGGCACTCCGCATCGGTGAGCGCCAGCGGAATGCGCATGTCGCACAGGCATCTCAGGGTCCGGTCGGTCTCCGGCAGGTCCGGCAGGTCGCCGACGTAGCGCCAGGAACGGTAGGTACTGGTGAAACCGACCGGCTCGGCCGCGCCGAACCACTTGACCGGCACGCCGCTCTCCGCGCAGCGCGCCAGGAACGCCGCCATTTGGTTGCGATCGAGATCCTCGACGAAGAACTGGATGGCGTTGCAGACGTAATCCTCGCGCGGATGGCGCACGGGCCGTGTCACGCCCTCCACCCGGTCGAGCAGGTCGCCGAGCAGGTCGTGCAGCCGCCGCCAGGTCGCCGCGCGTTCGGGCAGCAGCGGGATCTGCGGGCGCAGCACGGCGGCGGCGAGGTTCGACATCCGCATGCTGAGATTGGGCGTGGTGTACTTGTAGCGCTCGAACACCTCGGGCTCGGGCCGGGCGCCGTGCTGCAGGTAGAGCATGTAGCTGCCGGACAGCAGGATCGCCCGGGCGGCGACGTCCGGGTCGTCGGTGACCAGCATGCCGCCCTCCCCCGCGTTCATGTGCTTGAAGCTCTGAAAGCTGAAGCAGCCGATCTCGCCCAGCCGCCCGGTCGGGACGCCGTCCCAGCAGGCCTCCAGGGTGTGCGCGCAGTCCTCGACGAGGCTGATCCCGTGGCGGGCGCAGACCTCGCGCACCGCATCCATGTCCGAGACGTGACCGCGCATGTGCGAGAGCAGGAAGACCCCCGCCCCGCTGGCGCGCGCCTTGGCTTCCAGATCGTCGATGTCGGTCTTCAGGTCGGGCGTGCACTCGACCATCACCGGCTCGGCGTTGGCGTGCGCGATCGATCCCGGTACCGGCGCCAGGGTGAAGGCGTTGGTGAGCACCCGGTCGCCTGGCCCGACCCCGAGCGCGCGCAGCGCCAGGAACATCGCGCAGCCGCCGGAGTTGACCGCCACCGCGTAGCGGCTGCCCAGGTGGGCTGCGAACTCCTCCTCCAGGCGGGCGGCCGGCTGCCCGTCGCCGCCGAACTCGCCGTAGCGGAACAGCTGGCCCGAGCGCATCACGTACGCGGCCGCCTCGATGCCGCTGTCCGGGATGCTCTCGACCTCGCTGAGCGGGCGGAGGCGCCTGGACGTGTCCTGCGTCTCGCTCATCGCCAACCTCCTTTCGTTCGCCGCCACTGCCAGCGGCTCACAGCAGCCACACGGCGCCGCCCAGCACCCAGGCCGCCAGGAACAGGCTTTCCACGACCATCACGGCCACCGGGACCGGGCCGACCTGCGCCAGCTGCTTCAGCGACGTCTTGATCCCCAGCCCGGCGATCGCGGCGACCAGGAACCAGCCCGACGCGCTCTCCGTCAGCTGCGCGACGCCCGAGGGAATCCAATCGGCGCTGTTGATCGCGACCAGGGCGCAGAACGCCAGGACGAACAGCGGCACCGGCAGTTGGCGCGACGAGGTGCCGGTCTGCCGGCCGAACGCCAGGGACAGCGCAAACACCACCGGCACCAGCATGGCGACGCGGAACAGCTTGGTGATCGTGGAGGTGTCGCCGATCTCCGTGGACAGGCTGTAGCCGGCACCGACCACCTGGGCGACGTCGTGGATCGTGCCGCCCAGGAACAGGCCGGCGGACAGGCTGTCGAGGCCGAGCGAGCGGGCCACGATCGGGTAGACGATCATCGCGATCGTGCTGAGCGTGGTCACCGCGATCACGGCGAACACCGTGTTCTGCTCGCTGTTGCGCTCGCGCGGCAGCACGGCGGCGATCGCGAGCGCGGCGGAGGCGCCGCAGATGCCCACCGCCCCGCCGGTCAGTACGCCGAAGGTCTTGGGATAGCCGGCCGCCCGGCTGATCAGGATGCCCCCCAGGATGGTCAGCAGCGTCCCGGCGCCGACCAGCGCGACCGCCCCCAGGCCGAGCGACATCACCGCGTCGACGGTGATCCGGGTGCCCAACAGGGCCACCCCGATGCGCAGGACGTACTTGGTGGCGACGTCGATCCCCGGCCGGCACACCGTGTCCGCGCTCAGGAAATGAA
>JBEPXK010000582.1:0-2938 GCA_041641915.1 Planctomycetota bacterium | reverse complement strand
AACCGCCAGCGAAGCTGGCGAAGGGCGACAGAGGCCGGGGGGGGTGTGCGCCGAAGGCGCGAGGGGGCAGCGCCCCCTCTGATAAAAGCCGTCAATCCTGGAGTCACCGTAGAAGCGGTGCCGATGCGGCGCTGGCGGTCGGTCGTTTGGGTTCCTGGCGCCTGGAGTGCTGGTGCGCGGTCCTCGCCGGCTGGCGGGCGAACAGACCGGTTCCCAACCCGATGCCGTAGCCCAGTAGGTGAGCGAGCGGCACCGGAGGGATGGTGCTGGCTGAAACCATCAGACATGCACCGGAAAACTGTTCGACTACGATCTTGGTGATAAAGACGAGGCCGAGGACGACGGCCAGGGTGCGGAGGACGGGGTCGCCCTCGCGCCACCAGCAGGCCGTCCACAGCCCGAGTCCGATGGCCAACAGGCCGGAGAGGCCGCGGTAGAGCTGCAGTTCCGGCTGCAGCAACAGCAGGGCGATGGACAACGCGGGGCCGCCGATGCCGATTGCCAGGCGGAAGCGCCGCGGCCCGCGGCATTCGCACAGGCTGCCAGCGATCAGCCAGCCGAACATATCCCAGCCCAGGTGTGCGGCCGACCAGTGGGCCAGGTGGCCGCTCGCCAGCCGCCACCATTCACCGCTCAGCGTCGCCTCGCGGTCGAGGGTCGCCAGCGCGGCCAGTTGCCCATCGCCCTGCACCATCAGCGCCAGCAGGGCGATGGACACGGTGCACCACGGCAGACGCTTCACGCGGCTGTCTGCCGTTTGTGCCACCATGCGGCGGTCGCGAGGGCCGCCAGGGCGAGCAGCAGCCAGGGGCCGATGGTGCCCGCGCCGGCGCCGTTGCGGGGACCGCCGGATGTCGTCTGGTTGGCAGGACGGTTGAACATCGGCGCGGCCTGATCGACCCGATGGTTGGTGACCGGTCGGCCCTGACGTGCCTCACGCGCCGTCGCCTCGCGTCTGCTACGTTCGCGATTGGCGCGGTCGATGCCGTGGCGTTGGAAGGCCTCGTCGCTGAGCACGAGCATCGCGGTTTGATCGGTGACGATCTGGTAGTCCACGCCGAGATCGCGCACGGCGGTGCGCGCTTCGGTCGGGGAGAGCTGAAGCAGGGCCTGCCGGTGCTGGATGTCTTCGACGCGGTTCATCGCCCACAGCCGTTCGAGTTCGGGGTGGTCGGTGGCGACATCGGGGAAGTCGATGGTCGTGCGATAGGCCTTGTCGGCACCGGTCAGTCGGGCATCAAGGGTGAGGGTGGCCTTGCCGCCGTCGTCATAGCGGCCGAAGAGGACCAGCTGTTGGCCGTGGTAGATCTTGCCGATGGTGCCATCGGTGGTGTCGAACACGCGCACGCCGTCGATGTCCAACCGGGCGTCGTGCAGGCATTCGCGCACCATCTTCTCCTTGGCCAGGAGGATCTGGCCGATGATGTCATCCTGGTTGGAGACGGACTGGTAGAAGCCGCCGCTCGCCGTGCAGATGGTATCGATCAGCGGCCAGTTGGCCGCGTTGCCCATCAGAAAGCCGAAGATGCGCACGTCCTGCGCTCGGCTCAGGCGGTCGAAGGCTTTCGGCGAGAGGACGCCATTATTGGTGACCCCGTCGGTGATCAGGACGACGCAGGATGCGCGATCGTCGTCGAGATCATCGAGACCGGTTTGCAGACCGGCGTGGAGGTCGGTGCCACCTTTGGCTCCCAAAGCGGCGACCTTGTGGCACGCGGCGCGCACGGTTTGCGGGGTGGCCACCGTCATGTCCTGGATCAGGTGCGCCGAGGTCGAGAAGGCGACCAGCCGGAAGCGGTCCCGGCCGGACAGGCGGCCGAGGGCCCGCTGCACGCCGGTGGACAGGGTGCCGAGCTTACCCTGCATGCTGCCGGAGACATCGAGCACGAAGGTGTGATCGACGCCGTTCAGCCGCGGCTTGAGGTCCAGGCCAGGGGTCAGCACCAGCATGAAGTAACCGGGCGAGTCGGCATCGGCCTTGTAGGGGATCAACTCGACGCGGCCGGGCAGGTCGTCGGCGAGACGGTAGTAGACGACGACATCCCTGCCGTCGCTCGCCGGCTGGTCGAGGGTGGCCTCCCAGATCCCGTCGTCCGGCTGGTCGATCGCGGCCTCGGTGTCATAGCCCGGCAGCCGCACGTCGGCCAACGGCCAGGCGGAATGGATGCGGCACCGGAATCGGAAGTGTTCCTGCCCCTGCGTGACGTTGCCGGACCAGAAGGCTGCGGCCGCGGCATCTTCGGTGCCGCCGGGCTCACGGGCGTAGAGGAAGCGGCCGATGCCATGATCCAGGCGCAGCGGTTGATAGTACCGGTGGCGGATGGTCACCTCACCCGCGGCCGGTACGTTGGTCACTTGAAAGGTGAGCCACTGGTAGGACTGCTTCTTCGCCAGACCGGCGTCGTTGCCCAGTTGCCGCTCGCTGCGATAGATAGCCTGCGCCCGGTCACGGGCGATGACCTCCCCGTGTTGGATCGACTGGGTGCCGCGTTGGATGCTGAATGCCGAGAGCACGCCCCGCTGTGGCAAGGGCAGCCGGTAGATCGCCTCGAGCACCCGGTCGTTGGGGTTGGCGAAGGCCTGTTCGACCTGGACCTCGGCGAAACCGTTGATGATCGTCACGTCGACCTCGTGGCGGGTCATGCGCAGCGGCTGCGCTCCGGCGTCCACCGCCATCAGGCCGTTGGCCATCTTGCTGGGCGGAGCGGTCGATGTGACCTGGGCCTGGAGGCAGGCCCAACTCAGGGTGAGGAGGGTGATGAGGGTAATGCGAGGAATACGAGTCATGGTCGCATCCGTATGTAAGCGGGGGATGACAAACGTTAGTCATCGTCCGTTGACAATGCAAGGGGCTTTGCGGTCTCACCGCCGATGGCACGCCTCCGGACCCGAACCCACACGCCGATGTGAACAGGGGCCGACCACCGGTTGCAGCCAT
>JBEPXK010000581.1:0-2951 GCA_041641915.1 Planctomycetota bacterium | reverse complement strand
CTGCGAGTGCCTTGAGGTCGGTGGTCGCGGTGGAGGGGGCGCAGCCGAGCGCGTCGACCACCTCGGAGCGGGCCAGTTGTCCGCGTTGTCGCAGTAGGGCGAGGATCTCGCGTCGTCGCTGACGGGCGCGCGCGGTGCCGGGAATCGGGGCCGTCGCGGTGGCGGCGTCCGTGGCGATCGGCTGTAGACGGTCCGGGCCGATCGGCGTGGCCACGGAGCCGGGGGCGAGGTTGTGCGCGAAGAGCTCGTCGTCGTCCAGGCGTGAGCGACCGGGAGCGAGCACCACCAGACGCTCGATCTCGTTGCGTAACTCGCGGACGTTGCCGGGCCAGTCGTACTGTTGCAGGCGGGACAGCAGGGCATCGCCGAGCTCGAGGTGTGCGCCGCCGGCGAGGCGGACGAAGTGGCTGCAGAGCTGTGGGATGTCGTCGCGGCGCACGCGCAAAGGCGGTACGTCGATGGTAAAGCGGGCCAGCCGGTAATAGAGATCGGCGCGGAAGTCGCCGGCCTCGACCGCCTCGGTCAGTGGCCGGTTGCTGGCCACCACCACCCGGGCCTTGCGCCGTCGCATCCGCTTGCCGCCGACCGGGCGGTAGTCGCCGGTTTCGAGTACGCGCAAGAGGACGCCCTGGAGGCGTGGCGACAGGCTGGCTATCTCGTCGAGGAAAACCGTGCCCTCGTTGGCGGCGGCGATCAATCCGGGCGTATCGCGGTCGGCGCCGGTGAAGGCGCCGCGGGTGTGGCCGAAGAGCTCGCTTTCGGCCAGGGTGTCGGGCAGCGCCGCGCAGTTCAGCGGCAGGAAGGGCTCCTCGGGATGAGCGCCCTGTTCGTGCAGCAGGCGGGCGACACATTCCTTGCCGGTGCCGGTCTCGCCGGTGATCAAGACCGTCTGGCGCAGGGGTCCGAAGGTGGCGATCGCCCTGCGGACCTCCTCCATCGCGGCGCTGTTGCCGACCAGCGGGGTGTTGGCCTCCTTCGCGCGCTCCTCGGCTCGCGGATCGGAGCGGGGTCTGACGTTCGGCTGCTGGCGATTGAGCCACAGGGCGTCGGCGGGGTGGAGTTCGTAGGCGAAGCGCAGCTGGTGTTCGAGGTATCCCGGCGGCGTACGCTCGCGCGCCCGGGCGAAATACTGGGCGGCGGTGTCGCGATTGCCCTCCAGCAGCGACAGCCGGCACCAGGCCATGAGACAATCGCCATGGGTGCCATCGGTATCGAGCAGTTCGAGGCTGGCGCGGGCCCGTTGGGCGTTGCCGTCGGCGAGCTCCACGGCGGCGGCTTGGGCCAGCTGCAGAGGCAGGTAGGCATGCGGGTCCTCGGCGCGGGCGCTGCATCGGCGCAGGCCATCGCGGGCGTCGTCGAAGCGTCGTTGGGCGAGGCGTAGGGCGGAGCACAGCTCGTGGTACGCCACGGCCTGGTTGCTGTGCGGTCGGGCGAATATGCCACTGCGTTCCAGGCGGGCACGGCGTTTGATCAGGAATTGATCCACCATGTCCAGATGGCCTGCGGCGATCAACGCATAGGCATGGATCGTGTCGTGCCTTGTGCGGAAGCTCTGCCAGTCATCTTCGGTGGGACGGTTGAGTATCTTATCATATTCACCGATGAGGTACCAATACAGATCCTGAAGCCACATTGGCTCGAAGCCCAGGCGTGTACGGTAGCGCTCGTCTTTGGCGATCACCGTTGCCACATCGGCCTCGACCTCCAGCAGGTCGTGGTCATCGAGTCGCGCGTGCAGTCGGTGATACAGAAACTCGAGATACAGGTCCTCGTCTGTGTGGACCTCGGGGTCGGCGAGCGCGGCCTCGGCGGCGCGCAGGCGCCGTTGGGGGTGGTCGCCGCCAAGTCGGCCGAGCAGGCCGAGGTGGGTGTCCAGGCGGTGGGGGACCATGCGGCTACGTAGCAGACGGCAGTGCGGGGCGAGGGTCCGAGCGCGGAGGAGCGGCGCCTCGCAGGCCAGGAGGCGTTCGGGGATGGGCTGGTGGGCTTGGGCGGCGCGGGACAGCGCGTGTTGCGCGGCGATGGCCAGCAGGGCCATGCGGATGTCCGGGTCCTGCGAGCCCGTGGCGAGCGCGCGATCGAGCAGGGCGACCAGTGCCTGGGGCAGGGCGTCGGCGACCGGCGCGGATGCGCGGTGAAGGATGACCGCATGCAGGCAGGCGGCCGCCGGCTTCAGCGGACTGCCTGCGTCCAGCGCGGCGTTGGCGTGCGCCAGGCGATCCGCATCGGCGTGGTTGAAGGCATCGACGATGTCCGCGACCTGGTCCACGAGCCGACGATAGATGTGCTGTGAAGGCGTTCAAGCGAGCCGCACGCCGCAGTCGGAGCGTATCTATCGCGAGGCCCGGTCTGCTGCCGGAACGGCCTGCTCCGGTGGTCTTCGCCGGCGGCGGAGCGTCGGGCGCAGGGTGTATATACGGCGGAAGTAGAGCGCGGTAGGGGCGGCCGTGGCGCTCGGGTCGGCGCAAAGGGCGACGTAGGCAGGTGGGTTCCATGGTGGGCTGGGGAGGCTGCCGGTCCGGGTGCGATGCTGGCCAGGTCATGTTCATTGACGGGGCCCTCAGGGCTCCAAGCCTTGGGCCCGCCAGCGAGTGGAGCCCAGCCAGGCTTGGCTGGGCGACCGGCCGACCGAGGGGTGGTTTTCTGCGAAAATGGGCCGACGTAGCGCAAGCGCAGCCCCGCAGCGAAGCGAGGCGCAAGCGCAGCTGGGACGCGCGTGAGCGCGCGAGGGGGCAGCGCTCCCTCTGATGGAAGCATGTTCATTGGGCCGGTTGCGAGCGGTCTGTCGCGTCCCGGTGGGGCTTGTGGCCGGCGATGGGCTCGGGTTCAGGTCCGGATAACGTTTGATATAAGGCGCATGCAGCGGCCCGCCAAAGGTGCGTTTACGGCGCGACCAAACGTAAGTCAGCGCTACCCCCGACCAGGCGTCCGATCCGGGGGCCGAGCCGCGG
>JBEPXK010000580.1:0-2957 GCA_041641915.1 Planctomycetota bacterium | reverse complement strand
GGGGACTTCGTCCCCCGAACCCCCTGTGCCTCGACGGCTTGTGACAGCGCCTCTTCAAAACGTTGTTTTTTGTCGCTGTCACAAGCAATCGAGGCACTACCCCTCTGGCTTTGTCGGGATTCCCATGGATCGGCATCGCCGATCCATGGGTGGGCGGATCGGCTACGCCGATTCTATCCGCCCACCATCCCTCGCTCGCCAGCCCCATCGTGCACGGCGGCGCTGGCGCAGCGCCATCAGCCACCATCTGCAGTCCTCTGCAAGCAACGCTTGCCTGGCTGCCCGCCCGCCCACGATTGATTGATCACCTAGCAGACGCTTGCCCCACGCTGCCAGCGGAGTCGCCGACCATGCGCAACCACCGCCTTCCCCTGTTGCTCGCCCTCGCCGCCGGACTCGGCGCCAGCGAGGTCACGCTGAGCCTCGCCGCCACCGGCAAGCATCACAGCGGGTCGCCCACCGGTTGGGCCTGGAAGCGCTTCGCTGGCGACGTCTGCGAGCTCCCCTTCGCTACGCCCAGCGGCACGCTGCGCCTCAAGCTCGGCACAGACACGGTCATCGTCGACGCCGATGACGACGGCGCGTTCACCGACGCCGATCCCACCGTGAAGATGGGCGAGCAGGTCAACGTACCCGTGCGCCTCGGCGGCGAACTGCAGGACTACAGCATCAGCATCCGCGGCACGCTACGCCCGATGTCCGGTCATGTGGCCATCGCCAGCCACACCACCGCCACCGCCACCTGGGACGGCATCGGCCTGCGCCTGCTCGACGGCAACTGCGACGGTCGGTTCGACACCACGGCGTCGATCGAAGGGCGTTTCGACCGGGTCCTGGCCGCCGCCGGCGAGCCGCCGAACGCGCACACCATCACGCCTGATGTCACAAGCGCCCCGATGGGATCGGTGGTGTTCGTGGTCGACCGCCTGGTCACTGCCAGCTGGGATGACGACCTGCGCCTGTCATTCGATGCCTACACCGGGCCCGTGGCCACACTGGAAACCAGTGCCGAGGACGATGTCGCGCGCACCCTCACGCTGATCGCCGCCGATGGCAGTGGCGGGGCGGTGCTCACGCCGCCACAGCCGACGGTCAAACTCGTACCCGGCACCTACCGCATCGCCGAGATCACTGGTTATTATACCGATGATCGCGACATCCCCTTCACGCTGCTTTCCGGCCGTGCGCCCCAGCCGACCGTGGACATCGCCGCCGGCGCGAACAGCCTCCAACTCGGAGCGCCCTATAGCCTCGCCTTCACCGCCAGCTACACCGATTCGACCCTGCATATCGACACCGCCTCGCTCGTCGGCGCGGCCGGCGAGAAATACCGTGCGCTACCCCGCGCGCAGTCCGCCCGCCGCCTCGGCAGCCTGAGCGTCCATCTGGTCCGGGGTGAAGCACACAAACGTGTGAGTACACTCGAATATGGCTGAGGCAGCTGGTGCGGGAACTCCGTGCGAGTGCCCACCGAATTCGCTCACGACGACACCACGGTCGAGCTGCGCCTCAAGGCGCCCGGCATCGGTGAGCTCACGACCTCGCGCCCGCTCGGCGAGCTCGTGGCCGACGCCGAAACCGACGACTAGCCAACCCTTCCGGTCCACCCACGCGGCACCCGCCCGGCCCCAGGCCGGCGCGGGTGCCTTCGTTTTGTGAAAAGAACGATCATGAGCAGCACCACCGACGTCACCCTCGATACCGTGAAGCAGGTCTACGACGGCCCGGAAGGCGATCTGTGGGAGCTGATCATGGGCCAGCAGATCCACATCGGCGGCCTGGTCTCCTCGCAGGACCTCGCCGACAAGGCCGCCATCGCCGCCGGCAGCCGCGGCGTCGACCTCTGCGCCTGCACCGGGGCCGGTATGCGCTTCCTCCTGCGCTTCCGCGACGTGGCCCACATGACCGGCGTCGACGCCACCGACACGGTGATCGCGCGCGCCCTCGCCCGCAACGACGCCGAGGGCTTCGCCGATCGCACCACGATGGTCACCGCCGACGCCACCGCCACCGGGCTCGACGCCGACGCCTACGATTTCGTCTGGGGCGAGGACGCCTGGTGCTACGTGGTCGACAAGTCGGCGCTGATATGCGAGGCCGCCCGTCTGGTCGCCGCCGGTGGCACCATCGCCTTCACCGACTGGGTCGCGGGCCCCGCGGGGCTGGCTGAGGCGGATGCGCGGCGTTTCCAGGCCTTCATGAAATTCCCGAACCTCCAGTCGATCGCCGGCTACACGGCGCTGCTCGAGGCCGCCGGCTGCGAGGTGCTCCGCGCCCAGGACACCGGCCGCGTGCCTGCCTACGTCGACCTCTACCTCGACATGGTCGCCATGCAGCTCACCTCCGACGTGTTGCGCATCATCGACTACGACATGGAGATGATGAACGCCATCGCTGGCGAGATGCAGTTCATGCAGAGCCTGGCCCACGCCGGGAACATCGCCCAGGGCCTGTTCGTGGCCCGCAAGGCCTGAGTCGGCCCACCACCTGGGAGATCCCCGCTGCAATCCCGCTGCCGGGAAGGAGATGACATGGGTGATGATTGTTGTGGCCCGGTAGGCGAGCCCGAGGCCTGCGATCCGAGCCTGCCCCCCTGCTGCGGCGACGCCGGCCGTGCCGCGCCCGGACGCCCGGCGGCCTTCGCGCGCTTCGATGCCGGTGTGGCCAATTCGCTTGCCTACGCCCGGGCGCGCGCCGAGGCCGGAGATCACGTCGTCGGCATCATGTGCGAGTACACCCCGCGCGAGGTGATCATGGCCGCCGGCGGCGTTCCCGCCTGCCTCTGCGGTGGCTCGGCCAAGATGGCCATCGCCGGAGAGGAGGACCTGCCGGCCAACCTCTGTCCGCTGATCAAGTCGACCTACGGCTACCACCGCACCGGCAGCAACCCCTTCCTCGAACTGGCCGACCTGGTCGTGGCCGAGACCACCTGTGACGGCAAGAAGAAGATGTACGAG
>JBEPXK010000579.1:0-2964 GCA_041641915.1 Planctomycetota bacterium | reverse complement strand
CGCTCCACGACCTGATCGACGAGCCCCCGCTGTTGATCCAGCGACTCAACACCATCCTCGAACGCGATCTGTCAGACGATGCCTTCATGTCACTGCTGCTGTGCCGGCTCGGACCCGATGGCGGGTGTGATTACGTGGCGGCCGGGCACGAGCCGCCTCTGGTCTACCGGACCGAAGCCGGGAACTTCGATCAGCTCCAGTCCACCGGTTTCCTGATGGGGGCGTTGGGTGATGTGGCCTACGAATCGGTCCACGTCGCGGCGCTCGAGCCCGGCGATCTGGTGGTCGCGTGTACCGACGGGATCTTCGAGGCCACCGATCGGCATGGCGAGCAATGGGGCCTGGAGCGTCTGCGCGCCACCATTGTCGAGCACGCGCAATCCGGCGGCGGAGCGGTGGTGGAACGGGTCGTCGCGGCGGTCGAGCAGCACCTCGGCGGCACGGCGCCGGCCGACGATCTGACGCTGGTGGTGGCCCAGCGGATGGCAGTCGATATCAGCCTGCTGCCGGATCCGTCGCCGGTGCGCGGTGAGGTGGTGCGGGAATGGCGCTGCGCCTCACGGGTCGACCGCAAGGCCGCGTTGATCGAGGAGGTGGCCACGGAACTGCTCGATCGGCGCTGGGTCGGCGAAGACGATCGGCACTGGTTGCATCTGGTGCTGGAAGAGGCTCTGGTCAACGCGATCTTCCATGGCAACGAAGGCGATCCGGCACTGATGGTCCATCTGACCCTGCGGCGTTCGGGGCAGCGGTGGGAGTTGCTGGTGCGCGATAGCGGCGAGGGCTTCAACGCCGATTGCCTGCCTGATCCGGGCGATCCGGCATCCTTGCTGCTTGAGCACGGACGTGGCCTGATGATAATGCGCGACTGGCTCGACGAGCTGTCCTATCACGAAGGAGGACGCGTGGCCCTGCTGGGCCGCGATATCGCGGCGGCCGGTGGAGACCCGAAGCATGGCGAGTGAGCATCTGACCGTGCAGGCCTACCAGAATCTTGTTCTGGCCACAGTGACCAAGCCGCGGCTGACCGACGCGGCAACCATCAATGACATCGGCGCCGAACTCCTGCGCCAGCTCGAGCTCCATTCGCGCATCAGCCTGATCATCCATCTTGGCCAGGTGTCACAGCTCTCCTCGGCGATGTTGGGCAAGATCATCGCCGTGCACAAGAAGGTGGTCGAATACCGTGGGCGGATGGCCATCACCGGCGTCGGCAAGGAGCTGCGTCCGCTGTTCAAGGTGACCAAGCTCGACAAGGTGCTCGACGTGCGCAGCGACGACGCGGAGAAGGTCCTGCTGGAGTACCGCCGCACCTCCGCATGAGCTCCTCGTCGACCATCGTGGTGCCGCGGCGATTGCCGAGCCAGAACGACGCCCAGTACCGGCACTGGCGCGCCTACGCCAAGGAGCGCGACATCTGGTACATGCTCCTGCGCCAGCGTCTGCCGCCGCGTCGGAGCCAGCCGGAACCGGTGGCCCTGGCCATTCGCAGCTACCGACAGCGCCTGTGCGACTACGCCAACCTGGTCGGCGGGGCCAAGCCGATCCCCGATTGCCTCATCCGCCTCGGCTATCTCCATGACGACTCTCCGCGCTGGTTCACCTGCACCTACGAGCAGTACCGGGTCCGTCGCGGCGAAGAGCGTACGGAGATCGAGTTCCTCGCGCCGCCCGCTGGCAGCTGATCCCTCGCGCCGCGCTTCCCCTGTGCGTCTCACATGATCCGCAGCTCCGGCCCCGAGGCCCGGAAGCACATCGGCTCGTTCTCGGTATAAGCGTCCGCACCGGCCGGTGGCGGCAGGCAGGTGGAGGCAGCCGATGGCAACGGGCAAACGCTGGTACATCGTTGACGGTGGATCGGAACAAGGGCCGATCTCCACGGCGCAGCTCAAGCAGCTGGCCGACGCCGGTCGCATCACCCCCCAGAGCGTGATCCGGCGCGAGGACCAGGCCAGTGGGGTCCCCGCGGCGAAGATCAGGGGTCTGTTCGCCAGTCCCGCCGGGGTCGATCCGGCCCGATCCAGCGCCGACGGCGGATCGGCGCGCGAGCGCTTGCGGTTCTTCGTGATCGTCGATGGCGAGGAGACGGGGCCCTACCTCATCCCGGAACTCAAGCAGATGGCGACCGCAGGTACGATCCATCCGGGCACGCGGGTGCGCAAGATCGACCTGGACCGCACCAACTCCGCCCGTCGCATCAAGGGGCTGTTCAGCGAGGCTCAGATCGCGGCCTATGAGCGTGACCAGCGAGCGTCCGCCGCTCCGCCCGCCACCGCCCCGCCTGCCGCCGTGCCGGTCGCCCCGCCTGCGGCTGCGTCCAACGCCCCTGCGGCTCCGACCGAGGCGGTGTGGATGATTGTCATGCCCCATGGCGAAATGGGGCCTTATACGCCGACCCAGTTGCACACCTTCGCTCGCACCGATGAGATCCATCCCGAGACGCGGGTGCGACGGGTCGACATGCAGCGCGATGTCAGCGCGAAACGGATCAAGGGCCTGTTCCCCGACCTGAAGCCTGAGCCCACGACCTCGGCGCGAAAGCAGGCTCACGCAGCGGCCCAGGCGCAGGCGCAGGCCGAGGCGGAAGCCCGGGCGCAGCAGGAAGCTGCGGAACGCGAACGCCAGGCGGCCGCGGCGCAGGCGCAGGCCGAGGCGGAAGCCCGCGCGCAGCAGGAGGCGGCGGAACGCGAGCGTCAGGCGGCTGCCGCGCAGGCGCAGGCCGAAGCGGAAGCCCGCGCGCAGCAGGAGGTGGCGGAGCGCGAGCGTCAGGCGGCTGCCGCGCAGGCGCAGGCCGAAGCGGAAGCTCGCGCGCAGCAGGAAGCTGCGGAACGCGAGCGTCAGGCGGCAGCGGCGCAGGCGCAGGCCGAAGCGGAAGCCCGCGCGCAGCAGGAAGCTGCGGAACGCGAGCGTCAGGCGACCGCCGCGCAGGCGCAGGCCGAGGCGGAAGCCCGCGCGCAGCAGGAG
>JBEPXK010000578.1:0-2966 GCA_041641915.1 Planctomycetota bacterium | reverse complement strand
GGAGCCGGCTTCGCCGCGGCGGCGGCCGCCGCCGGTGTCGCCTGTCAAGTCGTCGAACAGGGGCGGCCCGAACACGTCCTGCCCCTCGTCCAGGCCGGCAGTGGGCCGGTCGGGATCCTGGCTGCGCATGACGGCCGCGCCCGGCAGCTCCTCGATCGTTGCCTCGACGAGGGCTTGGCGGTCCCCGACGAGGTCGCCCTGCTCGGGGTCGACGACACGCAACTCTTCTGCGAGCTCGCGCCGGTACCGCTCGCCAGCGTCGACATCGACGGTGAGGCCGTGGGTCGCCACGCCCTGACGGCCTTGGTGGACTGGTGCCGGACGGGAAGGCGGCCGCCGCCGGTCACCCGCGTGCCGCCGGCCCGGGTCGTCGCCCGGGCCAGCACCGACTGCCAGCACGCCGGCGACCCGGTGGTCGGCGCCGCACTGGCCTTCATCCGCCGCCGCGCCCTGCACGGCATCGGCGTCGACGATGTCGCTCAGCACCTCGCCGTGCCGCGGCGGACCCTCGAAGCCGCCCTGCGCAGGCACGGCGGCCGTTCGCCCTACCAACTCATCCTCGACCGGCGTTTCGCCCATGCCCGTGAGGCCCTGCAACTCGACAACGCCACCATTGCGGCCATCGCCAGGCGCTGCGGGTTCGCCGACCAGCGGCAGTTCGCCCGTGCCTTCGCCAAACGCTTCGGCTGCACGCCGTCGGCCTATCGTCAATTACATCGGGAGCTGTGAACGGACTGGTGACCACCCTGCTCAGAACCCAGCGGCCCCGAGCCCCAATGGCCCGCATCCCTCAAGGGGGCGGTGATCGAACCCCCTGCAACTCACGGCCTGGCAGCCGCGCACTCAGACAAACTCGTTATTGTGCGCGGCTGCAAGCCCATGAGTTGCTCAACAATGTGCATCCCGACTCTGGTCTGATTGCCGACCGCCGACTTCCACTCTCCTATCGCGAGCGGACCGTTTCCCCCCTCACCGGCTGGACGATTTCCAGCTGTAAGGCTGCTGCGGGTCGCCGATGCAATAGAGGTGGGAACAGGAGGGAACGAAAAGGCGGTTGGCCATGGCCACAGGTGAGCCGATGCCGAAACCGACCGGCAGGGTGGCCATGCCATAGAACGTGCGGGCGCCCTCGGCATATTCCTCGGGCAACCAACGCTCGAGATAGGGGTCGCGCGGTTTGTTCTCGCCACCGAGGTAGTTGCGGGCGACGAGCTTGGGCGCGGTGGGATCGGCGAGGTCCACGACCGTGGCTTCGACGACGATGCGTCGGTCCTCCCGCTCGCGCCTGTATTTCCCCACTCTATCGAAGGCAACATAGTAACGGCCCGCGAGGCAGGCGGGCATCGAGCCGAAACTATCTGGTTCGTCGAGCTTGGCGACCCGCTTGCCGGTGGTGGTGTCCCAGACCTGATTCTTGAGCAGATACGGACCGGTGTAGACCGGCGCCCGGCCGGAGAGGGCGCCATCGTCGAAGACGCAGATCGCCTCGGCCTCGAGCTTGCCGGAGGCGACCCCCAGTTCGAAATGGGTGTAGCGGTCCTTCTCGCCCTTCTTCTTGACCTCGTAACAGAAGCGCTGTCCCAGTCCGACCACCGACGGTCCGCCGCCCTCCTGGCTCATGCTGTTATCGGCGAAGCGCAGCAATTCCTTGCCATCGGTCGCGTTCAGCACCGTGCCATGGGTGGTCACCACCACGTCGACGCTGCCGTCTCCATCGGAATCGGGAATCCGCAGGTGTTTGGCGGTGCCGACGTTGTAGCCGCCGCCGGGGGTCACGCCCTCGGCCTCCCAGACCGTGCGCCCGGTGCGCTTGTCAAAGGCGACGAGCTTGTCCTTCATCTGGCCGACGAACAGATCGCCGATCAGCAGCGGTGAAGGGACGTGGGCGGCACGGGCGCCGACTCCTCGTTGGTCGGCTGGGACGAAGCGACCCCATACGCGATTGCCTTCCAGGTCGTAGCAGACCGCCTGTCCCTGGCCGTAGGTGGTGTAGACGTGCTCGCCGTCGGAGATCGGCGTAGCGAAGCTCCAGCCGATCTTGCTGCGCCAACCGGAAATCAGCGGCAGGCCGGCCTCTCGGGCCAGCGGCTTGAGCGCGTCGGTGCACTTGCCGAAGTCGTTGGCAAGATCCTTGCACTTCTCGCCCGGTTTGCGGGCCTTGATCTTGACGATGGCCTCGTCGATGGTGGCAAGCACCTCGTCCGCTCCGGGAACCCCGCCGAGCGCGGCGAGCTGGGCGGCCAGTTTGCGCATGCGCGTGGCGTGCTGCAACCAAGGCTCGCGGTACTCCTCCTTGAAATCCGGCAGCCGCGTATAGTTGCCGGTCAGGCCGCCGCCGATGGCGCGCAACGCATCGACCAGACCCATGGCGGCCTCCAGCTTTTCCACCTCGCCGGAACTCATGCCGGCCAGCTCGAAGGGGCTGTTGGCCCGCGTCCACAGGATCTCGCCGCTGGTGACATCGATGCAGACGAGCTGATGTGGCTCGCAACTCATGAAGACGCGGTCGCCGACCACGCAGGGGCCGCTGTTGGTCCACCCCGGCAGCTGGGTCTTCCAGACGATGTTCGTCGACGGCGAACCCGGCTTGAAGTCCCGGACCTCGTCGATCTCGGACCGGCCACGCTTGCCATAGACCTTCACCTTCTTCTTGGTCAGCTCACCTTCCGACCAGCGCGGAACGATCTCGGCGCCGGGGAAGCAGCCGTTGCCATTGCCGCGAAACCCGTAGGGCTGTTCGGCGCTTGGGTAGTAGTCGGGAGAGCCGAAGGGTGCGTCCTCGGCGAAGGCTGGCGGGGCCCAGGTCGCGGCGAGCAGGGCGAGAGCGATACAGAGGTGCGGGGTCGATGGTCGTATGGGCAGCATGTCGGGCTCCTGCGAGGTGGCGCTTCGGCGAGGGTGATTCGAATGACTCGCCAGCTGATACTTATGGCTCCCACGAGCATTGTTGCAGGTTCTGATCATGG
>JBEPXK010000577.1:0-2992 GCA_041641915.1 Planctomycetota bacterium | reverse complement strand
AGTGGAGCCCAGCCAGGCTTGGCTGGGCGACCGGCCGACCGAGGGGTGGTTTTCTGCGAAAATGGGCCGCAGGGCGGAGGCGGCATCGCGCAGCGATAGGTGGCCCCGGTGGGGCCACCGGGCCGACGCAGCGCAAGCGAAGCCCCGCAGCGAAGCGAGGAGCAAGCGCAGCTGGGGTGCGCGTGAGCGCGCGAGGCGGCAGCGCCCCCTCTGAGGGAGAGCTCGTTTGCTGATGGAAACGGTAAAAGCGAGTGCGACCCTTCCTCATTCTCCTTGCCCCCTTGCTCGTCTTCGCCGTCGGGCTCGCGCTCGCGCGTTGGTGGGGATGATCGCCCCATCCTGTGGCGTGGTGCCCATGAACCGCCCCATGTCCGCGACGGGACAATGCTGGCCGTCGTAGCCCGAGATTTGCCCATAATGGACCGCACACTCGAGCGCAGGTATGATGGTGAACGATAACGACGCGACAGACATCGACGCCATGGTCGCCCAGGTCCAAGCGGGAGGCCGGGAGGTCTACCGCGATCTGGTCCTGGCGGTGCAACAGGACCTCCGAGTGTGGCTGGCCTGGCGCCTCGGCCAAGCCGAACTCGTCGAAGAGGTGTTGCAGGCGACCCTGGTAGCGGCCTATGAACACCTCAACGAATACGAATGCCGCGGCACCTTTCGCGCCTGGGTCAAGGGCATCGCCCGTCACCGCGCACTGCGCGCCTTGCGTGAACGCCAGCGAGATCGGGCGCGACGGGCCGACGTCCTCGACCAGGCCCTGATCGACTGTCGCCTCGATGCCCTGAACGCCGATGCCGAACGCGAAGAACGCGAGGTCGCGCTGGACCGCCTGCGCGCCTGCCTGGCGGCCCTGTCGCCGGCCGCGCGCCGTCTGGTCGAACAGCGCTACGCAGCCGAACGCTCGCTCGATGATCTCGGCCGCGAACTTGGCCGCACCGCCAACGCCCTGGCGGCGCGCCTATTCCGCATCCGGGCCTCCTTGCAACGCTGCCTGCAGAACGACGGGGGACGGTGATGGACGAGTACGCCCTCCTTCTCGAAGGCCACCGCGACGGCACCCTCGACGGCGCGGCACGCACCCGCTTGGCGCAGGCCATACGCGAGGATCCGACCCTGGCGGATCAGCTCCTGCTCGGCGATCTCCTGTGCGCGGCCCACCGTGATGCGACCGCGGCCGGCCACTGCACCTGGCACGCGGTGTCGGTGGCGCTGGAGACCGGCACTCCCGGTCATCAACGCGCCACCGCCGATGCCGTCGCGGCGCACGTCGCGCGACGCCGGTTCAATTGCCGGCGACGACCGCGATGCGCGTGGTGGCTCCTGGCCGCCGCGGCTACGCTATGCCTCGGCCTCGGTCTGTGGTGGCTCGACACCACAGTTGACGGCATCCCCGCCGACACCTCCCCGCGCCTCGCTCACAGCCTGGGCGATCTCACCATAGACGGCCGACCGGCGACCACCGCCTCCCGCCTGGCGCCCGGCGCGACCATGCGCATCCCTGCCGGAGGATCGGCGACCCTCGTCTACGACGACGGCTCACGCATCGTGCTCGATGGCGCGAGCACCTGTACCCTGGGCAGCGCACCCGGCATCGATCTGCGACTCGTCACGGGCAGCCTGCACGCCGGCATCGCTAACGGCGAACGACCGGTGCGCATCACGACGCCGTATGGCGATGCACGCGTCCAGGGCACCGTGTTCGGCCTCCACCTCGCAGACCAGCGCACCCGCCTTGCCGTACGCGAAGGCATTGTCGCATTCACTCCCCGTCACGCCTCCACGGCGAGCGCCGTGCATGGTGGCCAATTCCTCACCAGCGACCACACCCGACCCCAGCCCCTGTACACGTACGCCGAAGCATGGGGCGGGGTCTTCACCCGCTCAGCCGGCCAACGCTATCGCCGGGAATCGTGGCTGTCGGTCGATGCGGTGCTGGGCGCGACGTTCTATCACCGGGACGCCGGCGATCTCTACCGGGAATACCGCGATCTCGGCAGCGGCGATGCCCCGTCGATCGGGTTGCGCCTGACCATGGAACGCGCCCACGATGGCGCCTTCGTCCGCCTCGACAGCCGCAGCGAACGCCCCACCGGCTGGACCATCGTGTTCGGTCGCGCCCCCCTGGACGCCTTTGCGTGCACGTGGCGCATGCGCTTCGCGCGTCTGGCGGAGGACACGAGCGCCTACAGCCTCGGGGTCGACGATCGCTACGAGCCGGAGACGTCGGCCGGTCTGCCGCCCCGCACCTTCCCCCCCACCCCCGTCGCCCCCGGCCGCTGGTACGACTGCCAATGGCGTTTCATACGGGCCGGCACCGTCCCGGGCACCGACACGCCGGTGTTCGAGGTCCGGTGTCTGATCGACGGCCAGGTGCAGATCGCCAGTTGGACCCGCGGCCGCCCGAGCTCGTTCACCTTGACCGTCCGTGATCTGGCGGTGGACCTGCGCGATTTGCGCCTGCAACGCATGCACGTGGCCGAGTGAACAGGCGGGTTCGGTCTCTCGAGCATTCAACAAACGCACACAACCGTCAAACCGGATGCTTCTATCAGAGGGGGCGCTGCCCCCTCGCGCCTTCGGCGCGTACCCCCACGGGCTCTGTCGGCCGATGGGGGCCGGCCCGGCCCCCATGGCCCCCTCGGCGGCGTGCTGACGCGCGCAAGGCTGGGATCGCTTTGGTAGCCTTTCCCGGAGCTCTGAGGGAGGCGTCAAACCGCCATCGTGCGGCACAACACGCTCGTCACATCGGGAGAAACCCACTGTGCCGTGGCGCCTCCGTGAGAGTAAACCGTATCGACGGTGACGCCTGGTCGGGCTGACCAGGATATCATATCCCAGCGTGGCCCTGAGCCGTTACCGGCATAGATCGAATACTCATGTATCGCGCCTTCAGGCGGGATTAGTGCCTCGATTGCTTGTGACAGCGACAAAAAACAACGTTTTGAAGAGGCGCTGTCACAAGCTGTCGAGGCACAGGGGGTTC
>JBEPXK010000576.1:0-2995 GCA_041641915.1 Planctomycetota bacterium | reverse complement strand
CCCCGCCCAAGCCAGCGGGGTAGGCCCTGGCGCCAGCCTGGGCCGTAGGGGCGAAGCCCCTGCACCAGGGCCCCATTGCGCAGCAATGGGACTGGCGCCGAAGGGGTGTTCGGCGGATACAATCGGCGTAGCCGATCCGCCGACCGCCTCGGCCTTGGGCCGATGGGGAACCCCGCCCAAGCCAGAGGGGTAGGCCCTGGCGCCAGCCTGGGCCGTAGGGGCGAAGCCCCTGCACTAAAGCGTCACGCCATCCTTGAAGATCGCGATCTCGCGGTAGCCGTTGCTCTCGTTGCGCGCCGGGCGGCCGCCGGCGGTGGTGAGTACCAGGTCGAGCAGTTCCTCGCCGAGGGCGGGGAGGTCGGTGTCACCAGCGAGGAGGCGTCCGGCGTCGAAGTCGATCCAGTGCGCTTTGTGCGCAGCGAGGTCGCTGTTGGAGCTGATCTTGAGCGTCGGCACCGGGCCGCCGAGCGGTGTGCCGCGGCCGGTGGTGAACAGCACCAGGTGACAGCCGGCGGCGGCGAGGCCGGTGATCGCGACCATGTCGTTGCCGGGGCCGTCGAGCAGGTGCAGCCCGCTGCGTTGCGGGCGTTGGCCGATGGCGAGCACGTCGACCACCGGCCCGGTGCCGCCCTTCTGGGTGCAGCCGAGCGACTTCTCCTCGAGCGTCGAGATCCCGCCGTCTTTGTTGCCGGGCGAGGGGTTCTCGTAGACGGGTTGGCCGTGGCGGGTGAAGTAGCGCTTGAAGTCCTCGACCAGGGCGACGGTGGCGTCGAACACGCCCCGGTCGCGGGCGCGGGCCATCAGCAGGTGTTCGGCGCCGAACATCTCCGGGACCTCGGTCAGCACGCTGGTGCCGCCGGCGGCGCACAGGCGGTCGCTGAGTACGCCGACCACCGCGTTGGCGGTGATGCCGCTGAAGGCGTCGGAGCCGCCGCACTTGAGGCCGACGCGCAGCGCGCCGAGCGGCACCGGGCTACGGATGGCGTCGGCGGCGTGATCGACCAACGGGGCGAGGGCTTCGAGCCCGGCGGCGATCTCGTCGTCGGGGTCCTGGGCGTCGAGGAAGGCCACCCGCTGCGGGTCGACCGGGCCCAGCGCCGCGCGGAATTCCGCCAGGTTGTTGTTTTCGCAGCCGAGGCCGAGCACCAGCACCGCACCGGCGTTGGGATGGTGCACCAGCCCGGCGAGGAAGCGTTGGGTCAGCCGGTGGTCGTCGCCCAGCTGCGAACAGCCATAGGGGTGGGGGAAGGTGTGGATCCCATCGATCGCGCGATCGTCGAAGCGCTCGCGCGCGGCGGCGCACAGGCGCTGGGCGGTGGTGTTGACGCAGCCGACGGTGGGGATCACCCAGACCTCGTTGCGGATGCCGACCTCGCCATCTGCGCGCTGGTAGCCGAGGAAGGTCTGGTCGGAATCGTTCGTGGCCGGTGCGGGGGTATCCCCGGAGAAGTCGTAGGCGGCGCTCTGACCCAGCCCGGTGGCGAGGTTGTGGGTATGGACCCACGAACCGGCGGGGATGGCGGCGCTGGCCCGGCCAATGCTTTCGCCGTATTTGCGCACTGCCTCGCCCGCGGCGATGGCGCGCAGGCTGAGCTTGTGCGCGGCCGGGATCGCCTCGCGCAGGGTGAGCTCCACGTCGCCGATGTGCACGTGCTCCCCGGCGTCCAGCGGCGTCAGGGCCACGGCGACGTCGTCGTCGGGGTGGATGCGCAGCGGCGGGGCGCTCATGCGGTCACGCTGGATCTGGCCAGCAGGTCGTCGAGCGCGCCGCGGCAGCCGCGGGCCATGATCGCGCTCAGGTGGGTGCAGACCGTCTCCACCAGCCCGTCCCAGGCGGTGAGGTCCTCGTTCCACACGCCGCGGTCGGCGAGCAGGCGGTAGACCAGCTTGTGCAGATTGCCGTCGTTGGCGAAGCCACTCCAGGCGGTGGCGAAGGCGGCGAGGACGGCCGGGTCGTCCTTGATCTGATAGGTCGTCCCTCCGCGGTCGCCGAGCAGCGCGCCGTCTTCGATGCCGGTGCCGCGGTAGAAGGCGAGCAGCGCGGCGAGGCCGAAGGACAGCGCCGGCGGGATCTGATGGGTGGCGACGTGGTAGGCCTTGAGACTGGGCATCACCCGGACGCGGTATTTGCTGACCGAATTGAGCGAGATGGTCAGCAGCCGGTGGCAGACGTGGGGGTTGGCGAAGCGCTCGAGCACCGCCGCGGCGAAGCTGCGCTTGTCCTCCTCGGGGACCTCGAGATGGGGCAGGATCTCGGCCTGGAGCGCCTGCTGGAGGAAGGCGCCGCAGGTGGGATCGCCGACCATCTCGCCGACGGTGTCGCAGCCAGCGAGGAAGCCGGCGAGCACGCTCACGGTGTGCGCGCCGTTGAGGATCCGCACCTTGCGCGTGCGGTAGGGGGTCATGTCGTCGGTCCAGACCACGTCGAGTCCGAGTTCGTGCAGCGGCAGCTCGGCCGCCAGACGGGTGTCGCCCTCAATGGCCATGAACAGGAAGGGCTCGGCGGCGGCGATCAGCGCGTCGCGATAGCCGAGGCGGGCGGCGAGCGCGTCGGCCTCGTCCGCCGGGTAGCCGGGCACGATGCGGTCGACGAGGGTGTTGCAGTGCGGGCAGGCGGCGTCGAGCCAGTCGCGGAAGGTCTGCGGTAGATCCCAGGCCTCCGCGTGGCGGCGCAGGCAGTCCTTGAGCTTGTCACCATTGCGTTCGATCAGCTCGCAAGGCAGCAGGATCAGTCCCTTGTCCGCGGCGCCGTCGAAGGCACGGAAGCGCTCGTAGAGGAAAGCGCAGAGTTTGGCCGGGAAACTCTCGGGGCAGCTGTCCTGCGGCTGGTCTTCGGCGACGTAGGCAATGCCGGCCTCGGTGGTGTTGGAGATGGCGAAACGCAGTTCGCTCTGCCGCGCCAGCGCCATGAGCGCCTGCCAGTCGGCGTAGGGATCGATACAGCGGCTGACCGACTGGACCACCCGCGCGGTGTCGACCGCCTCGCCGTTCTGCA
>JBEPXK010000575.1:0-2999 GCA_041641915.1 Planctomycetota bacterium | reverse complement strand
CT
Organism: Planctomycetota bacterium; assembly: GCA_041641915.1. Taxonomy (GTDB): domain Bacteria; phylum Planctomycetota; class UBA11346; order UBA11346; family UBA11346; genus SLQH01. The sequence continues at coordinate 2,997 of JBEPXK010000575.1, read as the reverse complement.
GTGGCCCGTCTTCACGCCAGACAATGCCATTCGGTCCAATGCCGCATTCGCACTAGTTCCTGGCTCTTCGCCGCTGGCCAGAGCCGGTGCGGGCTCTGATAAAAGCCTCTGCCCTGAGGGATGGGGGGTTAGCGGCTGACGATGAACAGCGCTTCGGAGGCGTGGAGGTTGTCGCCGGGGGCGTAAGGCCTGACCGCGCCGTCGACCAGCACGTGGCCGGCCTCGATCGCCGCACCGGCTTCGTGGACCCAGACCAGGAAGTCGTTGATCGAGCACAAGTGGATGTTCGGCGTGTCGTACCAGCGGTGCGGCAGCTGACGGGTCACCGGCATGTGCCCGTGGAGCACCAGATCGAGGCGCACGCGCCAGTGGGCGAAATTGGGGAAGGTCACCACGCCGTGGTGGCCGACGCGCAGCATTTCCTCGAGCAGGCGATCGGGCCGGCGCAGGGTCTGCAGGGTCTCCTCGAGCACGACCACGTCGAAGGTGGCATCGGGAAATTGCTTGAGGCCTTCATCGATGTCGGCCTGGAGCACCGGTACCCCGCGCTCGATGCAGGCCACCACCTCGGCCGCGTCGATCTCCACCCCCTGGGCGGTGATGCCGCGTTCAGCCACCAGGCGCTCGAGCAGTTCGCCCGAGCCGCAGCCGAGGTCGAGCACCCGCGCCCCGGCGGGTACGCACTGCATGATCAGCTCGTCCTGCCAGCGGTAGGGGATGGCCTCGGTCTGGTCATTGGCTGCGAGCACCGCCTGACGCAGCGATTCCACGCTCACGCCCTGCTCGGCGAAGCGCTCGGCGAGGAAGGCGGTGATGTGCGCGATCTCGGCCGCGGCGGCCTTGTCCTTCATGATCTGGCCCTCCGCGACTCGAGGTAGGCGCGCAGCAGCCGGCCGACGGCCTCGGTCTCGACGAGGAAGGCGTCGTGGCCGTAGGGTGAGGCGACATCGGCGTAGGTCACCGTCTTGCCGCAGGCGCACATCGCGCCGACGAACTGCTTGATTTGGGTCGGGGTGTAGAGCCAGTCGGTGGAGAACGAGATGGCCATCACCGCGGAGTCGATCCGCTCGCAGGCCGCGCGCAGGTCGCCGCCGCCCCAGCGCCGTGCGGCGTCATAGTAATCCATCGCGCGGGTGATGTAGAGATAGCTGTTGGCGTCGAAGCGTTCGGTGAACGAGCGCCCCTGGTACTCGAGGTAGCTCTCGACCGCGAACTCGACTCCGAAGCCGAAGTCGGGTGCGTCCTTATTCTGCAGCCGGCGACCGAACTTGCGATGCATGCCCTCCTCGGAGAGGTAGGTGATGTGGGCCAGCATCCGCGCCGCGGCGAGTCCGCGATCGGGACCGTCGCTGGCGTAGTACGCGCCGTCGCGGAAGCCCTCGTCGTGGAGGATGCTGTAGCGCCCCACTGCGTTGAAGGCCAGGCCCTGCGTGCTCAGTCGCGGCGCGGCGGCGAGCACCAGCGCCCGGTCGACGCGCTCGGGGTGGGCCAGCGCCCATTCGAGCGCCTGCTGGCCACCGAGGCTGCCGCCGATCACCGCGTGCAGCCGGTCGACGCCGAGGTGGTCGAGCAGGCGGGCCTGGAGGCGGACCCAGTCCTCGACCATCACCGCGGGGAAGGCGAGACCGTAGGGCCGGCCGGTGGCTGGGTCGATCGAGGAGGGGCCGGTGGTGCCGTAGCACGAGCCGAGGACGTTGGCGCAGATCACGAACCAGCGGCGGGTGTCGATCGGCTTGCCCGGACCGATCATCGCGTCCCACCAACCGGGCTTGCGCTCGCGCCAGCTGCGGCCGGTGGCCTGCGCGTTGCGGTCCCAGCCGGCGGCGTGGGCGTCGCCAGAGAGCGCGTGGCAGACCAGCACCGCGTTGCTGGCGTCGGCATTCGGCTCGCCGTAGGTCTCGTACTCGACCTCGACCATTGCGAGGTTGCCGCCGGCCTCGAGCGGAAAGGGATCCGCGGGGCTGGCGAGGCGCACGCTCCTGGCGCTGGTCCAGCCGACGCTGTCTGGATCCTCCGGCCCTGCTGCTTCGCCGCCCGTGCCCATCGGTAGGTGGTCCTCCTCGCGCTCCGGGCCGCCGGGCGGCTCGGCCGGGCGACACAAGAGAAGGCGTGATGATGGACCGGGCGGCGCGGGTGCAACCATGGGGTGGCGTGATCGTGGCGATGCGCGCTTGCCCCGCGCCGGGGCGATGCTTCAGCTGGCACGCGGATCGGCGCGGTGCGCCGGAAAGCGGAGGTGCCCATGTCCGTGCCCGAATACCGTTCGCCGGTGGCCGACGACCACCCGGGCCTGTGTCGGCTGTGGGCCAACTGTGCCGGCCTCGGTGGCACGCTGTCCGCCGCCGGGTTCGCCTCCTTCGTCGCTGTCTCCGGGGCCTACAGCTGCATCGCACTCGATGGCGATCAGCCGGTGGGCAGCCTGCTCGCCTCCTTCGACGGGGTGCGCGGTGCGTTCTCGCGCCTGGCGGTCGACCCCGCCTGGCGCGGCCGCGGGGTGGCGCGCGCCTTGTTCGACCGCTGCTCGCGAGCCCTGTTCGCCGCCGGCGCGGAGCATCTCTACTTCCTCATTTACGGCGACAACGAAACCGGCAAACGGTTCTGGCGCGCTGCCGGCTTCCACGGGGTGGACAACGTCGAGTTCTGGGTCATGGGCCGCGAGACCGTGGCCCAGCGCAAAGCCGCGATCGGCTGAGCATCACGGCGGAGGCTTCTCTCAGAGCGCCAAACCTCGGAATCGCCAGCGAGTGGAGCCCAGCCAGGCTTGGCTGGGCGACCGGCCGACCGAGGGGTGCTTTTCTGCGAAAATGGGTCGTAGGCCCGCAGAAAACGCGGCCGGAGGCCGCGAACCCCGACCGAGGCCGTGGGGGTATGCGCCGAAGGCGCGAGGGGGCAGCGCCCCCTCTGATAGAAGCCTCAAGCCTGGCTGGGTTCCATTTGCTGGGGGTCTGAGGGGCCCGTCAAGGCGCACGAAAACGTCAGCCACCGGCCCCCGGCGCG
>JBEPXK010000574.1:0-3006 GCA_041641915.1 Planctomycetota bacterium | reverse complement strand
ATGGGGGCCGGCCCGGCCCCCATGACCCCCTCGGCGGCGCGCTGACGCGCGCAAGGCTGGGATCGGTTTGGTAGCCTTTCCCGGAGCTCTGAGGGTCCCGTCAGAGCTGGCTTTACGCCTTCGTACGGCAGGCACCGTGGCGACACGGGTCGGCCGACCGCGGGGTGGTTTGCTGCGAAAACGGGCGGCAGGGCGGAGGCGCCATCGCGCAGCCGGGGCGCGCCGAAGGCGCGAGGGGGCAACGCCTCCTGCGATGGAAGCCTCAGGCCTGCGTCGCGACGGCGCGCTGCGCGCAGGCAGGGGCGTTCGCCCCGGGATTTCGCGGCTGGCAGGTGCATCAGCTGTCGGCCGGAGCGCTATCGGCCGGCTGCTCGGTGGCGGCGGCCGGCTCGGGCGCGACCACGCGGATCGGCACGCGGATGGTCGGGTGCTGTTCGAGATCGGTGGTGATCGACAGCTGGGTCATGCGGGTGCGCTCGGCCTGTGCGGTGACCCGCACCTCGAGGTCGAGGTGGCCGCCGGCGGGGATCGGTTCACGGGGGATGGCCACCCGGCAGCTGCGGTCGACGCTGCGGGCGTAGAGCAGCCGCGCGTCGCGGTCGAGGTGGTTGTGCAGCCGCACCACGATGCGGTCCGATTCCTCGGGCAGCAACGGAGCGGTCGCTGGCACCTGCGGCGAACAGGTGATGGCGATGCCCACCGCCGCCGTCACCCGCAGCGGACGGGTCCGTGGTGGCGACCCTGCTGCGACCAGCAGGACGCGTTTGTCGTAGAAGGTCGCCGAACGCGGCGCCTCGAAAGCCATGGGGATCTGCAGCTGCGCGCCCGGTCCGACCGTGGTCTGCAGCGGCAGGATGGCGTCGAGGCAGGCGCACTCGCTGCGCACGTGGCTGATGGTCACGTCGTCGTCGAAGGGGTTGGGGCAGGTGACGAGGAAGGCCCGCATCTGTTCGGGTTCGATATAGCCGATGTCGATGCGGCCGTCGCCCTCGCTGACCCGCGGCAGCTGCGCGGGGTCCGCCTCGTGGAGCATGGCCCGCATCGCGCTCGACCCGCCGGTGGTCACCGTGGCCACCTGCGCGCCGTGGTCCAGGGTGATGAAGGTGGGCGTCTCGACGAACCATTCGCGTTCGGCATTCAATGCGCCGTGGATCAGATCCGACGCCGGTGGCGGCAGCCACTCCGGCAGTTCCGGCGCGCGCGGCGGCACCTGGATCAGCGCCACCCGGCCTGCGCCCTGCTCGCGCAGGTCGGCGATTGCGGCGGGTAGCTGATCGCGGCAATGGGGGCAGTCGTGGCGGTAGAGCACCAGGCTCCAGCGGCCGGTGGCGAGGTCGGCGTCGGCCTCGATGTGCGGCTGCAACGGCAGGCTCTGCCCGGTCCAGGCCGCGGGATCGAGTACCACCATGCCGGAACTACCGATGATCGTACCGTCTGCGCCAAGCCGCGAGGGGGTGTAGAGGGCGGTGGCGACGGTCAGCGGGATGCCGGTGAGTAGCCACGCGGCGATCACCGCTGTGGCCAGCGGACTGCGCCTACGCGCGGGTGTTTCCGCCGGACTCGCGTTGGCCGAACTCCGGCGCGGCGGGCGGAAGACCAGCAGGGCGACCAGGAAGGCGATGTCCATCACCAGGGTGATCTTGGGATCGACCGTGACCACGCCGAAACAACCGCATGATTCGGCGCCGATCGCCGCCTTCCACGCGGTGACGCCGGTGAAGGCGGTGAAGCTGAGCACCGCCACGCCCCAACTCAGCCGCGGCCACAGGCCGGTGACCAGCGCCAGGCCGAGCAGGATCTCCACGTTGAGCCAGGCGATCTGGAACGGGCGCCAGTCGAGCCAGATCTCCATGATCACCGGGTGGGTCAACAGCTGGTGGGCTTTCATCCCGGCCGCGACCAGCAGCAGCAGGCCGGTGAGGATGGCGACGAGACGATGGGCGCGGAAGTGGCGGGTCATGCCGAGGGCTATAGTCGTCGACCCGTCCGCGGCAAGCGAAGATACCCGCAGGCGACACGCTCCATGGCTCGGCGCGGATCCCTCCACGTGCTTCGGCAGCTGGTCGCATCGCGCCCGTTGATCGCCCTGCCGCTCCGCCTACGCTGCCGCGCATGAAACCGGTGCTCCCCTGCCTGCTGTGGCTGGCCGCTTGCCTGCCCCTGGCTGCCGCCGAGGCGCCGGTGACGATCAAGCTGCCGCCGCAGACCGACCTCGCGCGCCTGACCGATCTGGTGTCGCGTTTCGCCGATGTCTCGATCCAGTACGACCCCCAACGGTTGCGCGGCACCGTCAAGCTGGCCATGCGCCAGGAGTTCGATCGCCAGCAGCTCTGGGACGCCTTCAACCAGGTCCTGCAGAGCCAGGGCTTCACCACCGTGGTCAACGGCGAGCCGCCGATCTACCAGGTGGTGCAGATGGGTGAGGCGGCCGCGGCCAGCGGCGCGGTGCCCGAAGCGGTGCTCGCGCAGCTGCCCTTCCGTCCGGGCTACCTCGTCAGCGTCATCGAGCTCGAGCACGTCGGCGCCAATCGCGCGGTGCGCGCGCTCTCGGCGGTCCTCGCCGGCAAGACGGCGCAGGTGAAGGCCTTGGGCGAGGAGACCGGCCGGATCGTGCTCGCCGGGTTGAGCAGCAAGATCGCCGAGGCGCGGTTGATCCTCGACCTCGTCGATCGCCCGGGGGTCGCGCCCGAGATCCGCGTCTGGCGGCCGGAACGAGCCACGGTCGACGACCTGCGCACGCTGATCCAGGCCGCGTGGACCGCGATGGATCGCGTCGGGGCCGAGAAGGAAGCGGTGGAGATCCAGCCCGGCGCCGACGGCCGCAGTCTGATCCTGGTCGCGGCCGAGGAGACCATGCCCCGCCTGATCGGCCTGCTCGAGATGCTCGACGCCGCCGAGCCGGTCGAGACCCGCACCTACCGCCCGCGGTTCTTTCCCATCGGTGAGGTCGCCGCGTTGCTCGAGCAGGTGCTTGCGCCCCTCCGACGCGGCGCCAAGAGCGAGGTG
>JBEPXK010000573.1:0-3011 GCA_041641915.1 Planctomycetota bacterium | reverse complement strand
TACTCGCTACTCGCTACTCGCTGATCGCTGGTCGCTGGTCGCTGGTCGCTGGTCGCGTTGCCCACACGAAACGTCGAGGAGTCCCTTTGCCCGTCAGCCCTCGGTCAGCTGCGAATGCGCATCCGGAAACGGTCGTAGGGCGCGGTCGCACACGCCGAGCAAGTAGCTGATCGCGACTCCGTAATTGGTGATCGGCACCCCGGCGTCGCGGCAACGGGCGATCCGGCTGAGCATCTCGCGGCGGTTGTGCATGCACGAGCCGCAGTGGATCGCCAGTTTGTGCTCGGCCAGATCGGCGGGGAAGTCGTGGCCCTGGACCACGTTGATGGCGAGTTCGCCGCCGACGTACTGCTCGAGCCAGCGGGGGATTTTGACCCGGCCGATGTCCTCGGTGATCGGATGGTGCGAACAGCTTTCGGCGATGAGGATGCGATCGCCTGGCCGCAGGCCTTCGATCGTCATCGCGCCGCGCACGAATTCGCTCAGATCGCCCTTGAGCCGGGCGAAGAGGATCGAGAACGAGGTCATCGGCACCTCGTCGGGGGTGTCGCCAGCGACCTTGAGGAAGGCCTGCGAATCGGTGACCACCAGCGCCGGCGGGCGCCGGAGGTTGTCGAGGGCGACGCGCAGTTCGCGTTCCTTGACCACCAGGCAGTAGGCCTCGTGGTCGAGCAGGTCGCGGATCGCCTGGACCTGGGGCTGGATCAGCCGGCCCTTGGGCGCTTCCTTGTCGATCGGCACCACCATTACCGCCAGTTCGCCCGGCGGGACCAGGTCGCCGAGCAGGCTCGGGGTGGCGAGGAATTCCGGGGGAGCGGCGCGGATCAGCGCGTCGCGCAACGCGCTCACGCCCAGGCCGGCGGACATCGTGCCTTCGCAGGTGGCATCGGTACTGCGCGCGACCTCCTCGCGGGTGGCGGCATCGGGCGTGGCGATGTCGCACTTGTTGAACAGCACCACCGCGGGGACGTTGCGGGTCGCCAGTTCGCTGAGCACTGCGCGTTCGAAGTCGCCCCAGGCGTCGGCGTTGACCACCAGCACACCGAGGTCGCAACGATCGAAGACCTGGCGCGTCCGTTCGATCCGCGCCTGGCCCAGCGAGCCGACATCATCGATGCCGGCGGTATCGATGAACAGCACCGGTCCGAGCGGCAGCAGCTCCATCGGCTTCTCCACCGGATCGGTGGTGGTGCCGGCGACGTCGGACACGATCGCCGCGTCTTGCCGGGTGAGGGCGTTGAGTGTCGACGATTTGCCGGCGTTGCGGCGGCCGAAGATGCCGATGTGCATGCGCAGGCCGCGGGGGGCGCGTCTCATGGGGTGGTCCTGGGGGCGGGGGAGTCTGGGGTCGATGGCGCCTGTCCGGTCTCAACGGTCATCGCTGGCCGCCGGCGGTGAGCCGAGGCGGTTGACCGCCGCGGGGGTGATCAGCTGGTCGTAGTCCGCCGCGGTGATCAGTCCGGAGGCCAGGGCGGCGGCGCGGATGCCGATGCCCGCGGTGCGGGCGACGCCGGCGATGTCTTCAGCCGCGGCGTAGCCGATCACCGGTACCAGCGCGGTGAGCGCGGCCGTGGCGCCGTCGACCGCGCGGCCGCAATCGCCGTCGCGCGGTTCGATCCCGGCGACGCACAGGCGGGCGAGGATGTCGGCGGCGTTGGCCAGCAGATCGATGCCGCCGAGCAGGTTGTCGGCGACCAGGGGCAGGAAGGCATTGAGTTCGAGCTCGCCGCGGCTGCAGGCCATGGCGATGGCCTGGTCGCCGGCCATCACCTGCATTGCCGCCTGCATCACCGCCTCGGGGATCACCGGGTTGACCTTGCCCGGCATGATCGAGGACCCGGCCTGCCGCGCGGGCAGGCGCAATTCGCCGAAGCCCGCGTCGGGCCCGGAGGCCATCAGTCGCAGGTCGCCGGCGATCTTGCACAGGTTGACGGCACAGGCCTTGAGGATGCCGCCGACCTCGGTGTAGACGTCGCAGTTCTGGGTGTTGTCGACCAGGTTCTCCGCGCGGGCGAGGCCGTGGCCGACCAGCGCGCGCAGGGCATCGGTGGCTTTGAAGATGAAACGCCGCGGTGCCCCGAGACCGGTGCCGATGGCCGTCCCGCCGAGGTTGATCACCCGCAGGCGTTCGCGGCATTTGAACACCCGCCAGCGATCGCGCCCGCAGGCCTCGCCGTAGGCGCCCATCTCGCGGCCGAGGGTGATCAGGCAGGCATCCTGTAATTGCGTCCGGCCGACCTTGACCACGCCGGCGAGTGCGCGCTCGCGTTCCTGGAAGGTCTCCTGCAGCGTGACCAGACGTTCCTCGAGCAGGTCGAGCCGATCGAGCGCGGCGAGCTTGAGCGCGGTGGGAAAGGTGTCGTTGGTCGACTGATGCAGATTGACGTGCGCATGGGGATCGACGCGCGCGTAGTCGCCGGGAGCGTGGCCGAGCAGTTGCAGCGCGCGGTTGGCGATGACCTCGTTGATATTCATGTTGGTCGAGGTGCCGGCTCCGCCCTGCAGCGCGTCGACGATCACCGCATGGTCGAGCGCACCGTCGCGCATCTGCTCGCAGGCGCGCTCGATCGCGGCCGCCGTTTCCGCATCGAGGTAGCCGAGCGCCCGGTTGGTCTGGACGCAGGCCTGCTTGACCGCGCCGTAGGCATGGATCAACGCGGGATGGACCGGACGACCGGTGAGCGGGAAATTCTCCCGCGCCCGTTCGGCGTGGATCCCGTGCAGGGCGTCGTCGGCGAGCTCGCGTTCGCCGAGCAGATCGTGCTCGCGGCGCATGGCTGGAGTCTATGTCCGGCACGCCGCGGCGACAGCTGGGAGTGGGGGCGGGTGATACATGGTGCGGGTGAGCGCAGCTGCGGCAGCTGCGCGTGCGCATTGGCTGGGGCTGATGACTTTGCCGTTCGGGTGGCCCATTAGTGCCTCGATTGCTTGTGACAGCGACAAAAAACAACGTTTTGAAGCGGCGCTGTCACAAGCTGTCGAGGCACAGGGGGTTCGGGGGACGAAGTCCC
>JBEPXK010000572.1:0-3011 GCA_041641915.1 Planctomycetota bacterium | reverse complement strand
CTCGATGGGCGGTCTGATCGGCATGATGCTGGCGGCCCAGCCGCGCACGCCGATCCGCCGGCTGGTGATCAACGACGTCGGGCCGTTCGTGCCCAAGGAGGCGTTGCAACGCCTGGGCGACTACGTCAGCGCCGACCGGCATTTCACCGACTTCGAGGAGGGGATGGCCTACTTGAAGCGCATCCACGCTCCCTTCGGCGACCTGAGCGAGGCGCAGTGGCACCACCTGGCCAGCCACTCCCTGCGTCCGGACGACCGGAAGGGCGGATACCGCCTGGCCTACGACCCAAAGATCGGCGCGCCCTTCCAGGACCCCTCGGCGATCGAGGACGTCGACCTCTGGAAGCTCTGGGACGTGATCCAGTGCCCGGTCCTGGTGCTGCGCGGCGCCGAGAGCGATCTGCTGCTGCCCGAGACGGCCGAGCAGATGACCCAGCGCGGCCCGCGGGCGGAGCTGATCGAAGTGCCGGACTGCGGCCACGCTCCAGCCCTGATGGACGCGGACCAGGTCGGCGCGATCACCGACTGGCTGGCGCGCACGGCCCACCAGCGCCTGTAGGCGCTGGCCGTCAGCGCAAAGAAAACGCCGCCCGGAGAAGCCTCCGGGCGGCGTCGGTCGCCGGATCGGGAGAAGGCGAGACGTGGGTTACGCCTTCGCCTTCATCTTGACGTAGGAGCCGGGGGCGTCCTCGATCGGGGTGTAGACGCCGCCGCCGGGCTGGCGGGCCTTGACCTTCTCCTTGCCGCCCTTCTGCTCCATCCACTTGTGCCACTCCGGCCACCAGGAGCCGTCGACCTTCTTGGCTTCCTGGAACCAGGCGTCCGGGTCGGTGGGGTTATTGTTGTTGAGCCAGTAGTTGTACTTGTTGGCCGCCGGCGGGTTGACCACGCCGGCGATGTGGCCGCTCGCCGCGAGCACGAACTTGACCGGCCCGCTGACCGTGCGGGTCAGCGCATAGCCCGACTTCCACGGCGCGATGTGGTCCTCCTTCGTCGCGAGCGCGAAAGTTGGATGGTCGATCTTGCCGAGGTCGATCGGCACGCCCTTGAGCTCGATCCCGCCCGGCTCCAGCAGCTTGTTCTCCTGGTACATCTTTCGCAGGTAGAAGCTGTGCATGGCCGCCGGCATGCGCGTGGAATCGCTGTTCCAGTACAAGAGGTCGAACGGGAACGGCTCTTTGCCGAGCAGGTAGTTGTTGATCACGAACGACCAGATCAGGTCGTTGGCCCGCAGCATGTTGAAGGTCTGGTTCATCGAGTTGCCCTCGAGATAGCCCTTCGAGGCCATCTTCTCCTCGAGCGAGGACAGCTGCTCCTCGTCGATGAACACCTCCAACTCGCCGGCCTCGGAGAAGTCGACCATGGTGGTGAAGAAGGTCGCCGACTTCACCCGGTCCTTCTGCTTCTTGTGGGCGAGGTAGGAAAGGGTGCAGGCCAACAGCGTGCCGCCCAGGCAGTAGCCGATCGCGTTGGTCTGCTTCTCGCCGGTGATCTGCTCGATCACATCGAGGGCGGTCAGCGGGCCCTCGGTCATGTAGTCCTCGAAGGACTTCTGCGCGAGCTTCTCGTCCGGGTTCACCCAGGAGATCATGAACACCGTGAAGCCCTGGTCGACCGCCCACTTCACGAACGAGTTCTTCTCCCGCAGGTCCAGGATGTAAAACTTGTTGATCCACGGCGGGATGATCATCAACGGGGTCTTGTAGACCTGCTCGGTGGTCGGGCTGTACTGGATCAGCTGCATCAGGTCGTTCTGGTAAACCACCTTGCCCGGGGTCACCGCCAGGTTCTCGCCGACCTCGAAGGCGTCGAAGTCGGTCTGGGAGATCTTGCCCCGCTCCATGTCCTCGAGCAGGTTCTCCAGGCCCTTCAGCAGGTTCTCGCCGCCGGTCTCCAACGTCGTGCGCAGGACCTGCGGGTTGGTCATGACGAAGTTGCTGGGGGCCAGCGCGTCGACGAACTGCCGGGTGTAAAAGTCGACCTTCTTGGCGGTGTGTTCGTCGACCCCCTCGACGTCGTTGACGGTCGACTGCATCCAGCGCGCGGTCAGCAGGTAGGACTGCTTGATGAAGTCGAACACCTGATTGTCCTGCCAGGCGGGATCCTTGAACCGGCGGTCGCCCTTCTCCGGCTCGGCGACCGGCCGGGACTCCTCGCCGCCCAGCATCCGGCTGGTGGTGGTCTGCCACAGGCGCATGTAATCCTGCCATAGCGTCATCTGCGCCTGCACCAGCTTGGCCGGGTCGCTCATCATCCGGGTGGTGACCTCGTAGAAGGCGCTGGCGACATGCACCGGATCGAACGCTGCGTTCGGATGGGCGAGCTCCTGGCGCTCCATGAAGTCGCTGACCAGTTTCTGGCTCTGCTCGGCGATCCGCTGCATGGTCTGCGACAGCTCGACCGGGTCGGGGAGCTGCACGTCCTCTCCGTCGCCCTGGCCCTGTTGCTCTGCCATATTGCCTTCCCTATGATCCTGCCGGTTGGTTGACGTGGCGGGCGTCGCACCGCAGGCGAGCGTCTGTCGCGGCGGGGCGCGCCGAAGGCCCTCCGTCGGGGCGGGGCCTTTGGCGCTCACCATAAGCATCAGGGGCGGCGTTGCAACCGCACCACCGAAAGGACCGGTGTTCGAATCACGCTTTCCGCGTCGAAACGTCCGACCGGTGAGGGGGCGGCCGGCGAAGTCTTCGACGACCGGTCGCGCGGGGTGACTTAACCTTAAGGAAAGACGATGTCGGGTAAGGCCTATGCCAGTGAACGCCCCCGTCGCCGTCCGGGACTCGCGCGGGGGCAGGCCGGTGGCGATGCGATCAGCGCCAAGGGGCTTGATGCGATGACAGGAAGGCGCGGCGAGCGCCGTCGCATGGGGTTGAGCGCGCGCGTCGCCGGCGCCCTGCTGGCGGGCGGCCTGCTGGCCGGCTGCGCCGACGCCTGGGACACCGTCTCGCGGCCACTCGACCCGCTGCCGCCGGCCCAGCCCGACGAGATCGACGCCCCGCAGCAGGGGGCGGCGG
>JBEPXK010000571.1:0-3016 GCA_041641915.1 Planctomycetota bacterium | reverse complement strand
GCCTGGCTGGGCTCCACTCGCTGGCGGTTCCGAGGTTTGGGGCTCTGAGGGACCCTTCAGACATGATGCTTCCCTCAGAGGGGGCGCTGCCCCCTCGCGCCTTCGGCGCATACCCCCACGGCCTCGGTCGGCCGACCCGTTGATGACGATTCTTGCCGTGCGAAGGTGCTGCGCGAGCTCTGAGGGACCCGTCAGACATGACGTCCCCATCAGAGGGGGCAGCGCCCCCTCTGATGGAAGCCTCAGCTGTAGCTGGGCAGGTAGTCGCCATGCGCCGCGATCAGCTCGTCGCATAGCGAGCGGATCTGGTCGATGGTCAGCTCTGCCGCGGTGTGCGGGTCGAGCATCGCCGCCTGGTAGATGTACTCCCGTTTGCGGGACAGCGCCGCCTCCACGGTCAGGATCTGCGGATTGATATTGGTCCGGTTCATCGCCGCGAGCTGTTCGGGCAGGTCGCCGACCACCGTCGGCTGGACGCCGTTCTTGTCGACCAGGCAGGCGACCTCGACGCAGGCCTTGCGCGGCAGATTGGTGATCAGTCCGGCGTTCATCACGTTGCCGTGGACGCGGAAGGCGGTGTCCGTCTCCATCGCGTCGATGATGTACGAACCGAACTCGTGCCCCTTCTGGTGACTGAGCTGGGCATCGCCCACCAACTCCTCGCGCTGACGGGCCCAGCCCTCGATCTGCTTGACGCAACGGAAGGGATACTCATCGAGCGGGATGTTGTAGCGGTCGATCAGTTCCGGCGCGGTGCGCTTGATGAACCAGGGGCAGTACTCGCTGAAGTGCTCGCTGCTCTCGGTGACATAATGCCCGAACCGGCGCATGATCTCCATGCGCACCAGGTCGTGGGCCAACTTGCCCTCGGGGTCGCTGACCTCGTAGGCCATCGCGTCCTCTTCGCCCGCACGGCGTTTGGCCGCATCGGCGACCGCCTTGCCGCCCAGGGCCAGGATGCGGTCGAGCTCCTCCACCGCGCGCTGTTTGACCGCCGGGTAGAGATCGCGCGCCCCGTCGCGCAGCTCGAGCAGCCAGGCCTGATGGTTGATGCCGGCGATGCGCCAGCGCAGGTCCTCGACTCCCTCGTACAGGCCGAGCTTCCGCAGCAGCCCCGCGGCGCAATCCTGCACGCTGTGGCACAGGCCGACGCAGTTGATCCCGCCGCCGCGGATCACCCCTGCGGTGATCATCGCCATCGGGTTGGTGTAGTTGAGCATCCAAGCGCCGGGGCAGACCTCGTGCATGTCGCGGGCGAAATCGAGCATCACCGGAATGGTGCGCAGCGAACGGAAGATGCCGCCGATGCCCAGGGTGTCGGCGATGGTCTGGCGCAGTCCGTATTTCTTGGGCACCTCGAAATCGGTAATGGTGCACGGGTCGTAGCCACCGACCTGGATGGCGTTGACCACGTAGCCGGCGCCGCGAAGGGCCTCTTTGCGCCGTTCCACGCCGAGATGCGCGGTGATCGTGGCCCGGCCCTGATTGACGTTGGCGTTGAGGTTGTCGAGCATCGCCTTGGAGTCGCGCAGACGCTCGCCGTCGATGTCGTAGAGCGCGATATGCGCATCGTGCAACGAAGGCGTGAGCATGACATCGCCGAGGATGCTCTTGGCGAACACCGTGCTGCCAGCCCCCATGAATGTGATCTTGGCCATGAACCGATCTCCTGGGCGACCACGATGACACACGATGGACGGCGGCGGCCGCAGCGCCGTTCACCGTCGCTCTTCTGGGAGTCTGGCCCCATACGCGAGCGACAAGGCAGGACGATCGCGAACTGCGCGGGGGGCGACAAGATGCTATCATTGATGCCGCTTGACGATTTGTGATCCAGTGCCAGAAGCGTGCGATGCTGCTGTGGTCGACCGATGTCAGCGTGCTGCGCCCGTTGCCGGGCTTCGCCCGGGTGCGCAGTGTGGCCGCCGAACGCCAGCGACGGCCGACCTATCATCACGCCGGCAAACACCGGATCCACGAGGACCACTGCCTGTTCAAGCTCACCCTCGCCGGCGAAGGCGTATTCCGCGATACCGCCGGCGAGCATCGGCTGCCGCCGGGGTGCGGCTTTCTCTGCGTCATCGACGATCCCACCACCGCTTACTACTACCCACGCGATGGGCACGACGACTGGGAGTTCGTCTACATCGCCTTCGGCGATGGCAACGCCCGGGCGATGACCACAGCGGTGGTCGAGCGTCACGGTCCGGTGTTCACGCTGCCGCTGGACCACGGCTTCGCGCCCTCGTTGCTCGATTGGCGCCGAACGCGCCAGGGCCACGTGACCCAGGGCCCGGCCGCAAGTGCGCGGGTGGTCGCGAGCCTGTTCGCCGCGCTGCTCGCCGCGACGGGGGCCGAGGATGGCGGCGAACCGGGCCAGCGACTGGTACGCGCGGCGATCGATGTGATGGATCGGCGCCTCGCAACCGGGCTCAACGTCAGCGAGGTGGCGCGGCAGCTCGGCGTGAGCCGCGAGCACCTGAGCCGGGCCTTCCGCACCCAGATGGACCAGACCCCGTACCGCTATCTCCAACGCCGCCGGATGATCGAAGCCTGCCGGCTGCTCAAGGACACCGACCTCGCCGCGGCCCAGGTCGCGCGGCGGCTGGGCTACGCCGACCCCGGCCATTTCGCGCGCACCTTCAAGCGGACGATGGGCCTGACCCCGACCCGCTTCCGGGCGGTGGGCGCGATCCCGTTGTTGTAGACCCGTTCAGACGAGACGGGTCCCTCAGAGCTCGCGCAGCACCTTCGCACGGCGTAACTACTCAGGCCCACCGGGCATGAGTAGTTACCCGCCTTTTTCGGGCCCCATCGCGAGCGATGGGGCTGGCGCCAGAGGGATGTTGGGGGGATATAATCGGCGCAGCCGATCCGCCCACCCATGGATCGGCGATGCCGATCCATGGGAATCCCGACAAAGCCAGAGGCTTCCCTCAGAGGGGGCGCTGCCCCCTCGCGCCTTCGGCGCACACCCCCACGGCCTCGGTGGGGCCACCGGCCGACGCAGCGCAAG